>DASWYX010000601.1:0-4865 GCA_036404755.1 Pseudoduganella sp. | reverse complement strand
GCATGGTCATCGTGTCGCCCGACTGGCAGGGACGTGGAATTGGCAAGAAATTGATGCAAATGGTGCTGGGAGAACTGGGGCAGCGCACGGTCCTGCTGCACGCCACAGAAGCCGGCAAGGCGCTCTACGAATCGTATGGCTTCACTGCCATCGGCGGCGTGCACCAGCACCAGGGCACGGTGTTCAAGACGCCGCTGCTTCCCCTGCCCCCGGAAGAACGGATCCGGCCGCTTGGCGCGCGCGACGCCGCGAAGATCGCCGCACTAGGCGCGCGTGCCTCCGGCATGCCCCGCGCCACGGTTCTGGCGGCCCTGCAGAACATCGCCGAAGGCGTGGTCATCGACCGCTGCGACGAAGTAATCGGCGTCGCCCTGCTGCGCCGCTTCGGCCATGGCTACGCCATCGGCCCGGCCATCGCGCCGGATATCGGACGCGCCAAAGCATTGATCGCCCACTGGACCGGCACCTACGGCGGCGCCTTCCTGCGCATCGACGTCAGTGCGCAATGTGGCCTCAGCCCCTGGCTGACGGAGCTTGGCCTAGTGCAGGTGGACAGCGTGCTGACGATGGCACGCGGCGAGCGGCCCTTATGCGATCCTGGCATGAAGGTATTCGGTTTGATCAACCAGGCGCTGGGCTGACCGCAGTGCAGCAGAAAATGCCGGAGCGGACGTAAAGCCGCAATTTCCGCCCGGCTCGGGGGACGCCAATCGCAAGCATTCACTGGCAGTCCCGCCCTAAGATGGTTCCAGGATCACACCACGGAAACCATCATGAAAAATACGTCCCTGATTGACCTTGACCGACAACACCTGATTCATCCCGTCACCAACTTCCGCGCCCATGAAAAGCGCGGCCCGACCATTCTCACCGAAGGCAAGGGCGCCTGGCTGCGCGACGCGAACGGCAATGAGCTGCTGGACGCTTTCGCCGGCCTGTGGTGCGTGAACACCGGCTACGGCCAGCAAAGCATCGTCGACGTGGCCATGGAGCAGATGCAGCGCCTCCCCTATGCAACGGGCTATTTCAGCTTCGGCTCAGAGCCTGCGATCAAGCTGGCCGCCAGGCTGGTCGAACTGGCGCCGCCCTCGCTGACCCACGTCTACTTCACGCTGGGCGGCTCGGACGCCGTCGATGCAGCGATCCGCTACATCAGCTACTACTACCGCGCACTGGGCAAGCCGGAACGCGACCAGTTCATCTCGTTGCAGCGCGGCTATCACGGTTCCTCGTCCATCGGCGCGGGCCTGACGGCACTGCCGGTCTTCCACCGCAACTTCGGCCTGCCACTGCCGACCCAGCACTACATCTCCTCGCCCTACCCTTACCGCCACCCGCAAGGCGCGGACCCGCAGGCGCTGATCGCCGCATCCGTGGCCGAACTGCGCGCCAAGGTCGCCGAATTGGGAACGGACCGCGTAGCGGCTTTCTTCTGCGAACCGATCCAGGGTTCCGGCGGCGTGATCGTGCCGCCCAAGGGTTGGCTGAAGGCCATGGCCGATACCTGCCGAGAGCTGGGCATCCTGTTCGTGGTCGACGAAGTGATCACCGGCTTTGGCCGTACCGGCCCTCTGTTCGCCTGCGAAGCGGAAGGCGTGGAGCCGGACATGATGACGATGGCCAAGGGCTTGACCGCAGGCTATGCGCCGATGGGCGCCCTGATGATGTCGGACGCCGTCTACCAGGCTATCGCCGAAGGCGCCGGCCCGGATACCCCGATCGGCCACGGACAGACCTATTCCGCGCACCCCGTCAGCGCCGCCATCGGCCTCGAAGTGCTGCGCCTTTACCACGAAGGCGGCCTGCTGGCCAACGCCCAGACCCAGGCGCCCCACTTCGAACAGGGCTTGCGCGATCTGCTCGAGCACCCGCTGGTTGGCGACGCGCGCAGCCGCGGCCTGCTTGGCGCGCTGGAGCTGGTGTCGGACAAGGCCAACAAGACGCTCTTCGATCCATCGCTGCGCATCCATGAACGCATTGGCCAGGCAGCGGCGGAACAAGGAGTCATCTTCCGTGCCTTCACCGACGGTAACCTCGGCTTCGCTCCTGCGCTGTGCTACACGGAAGCGGAATTCGACCTGCTTTTCAAGCGCCTGCGCGCCACGCTGGACCAGGTGCTGCAACAGCCGGAAGTGCGCAACGCCTTGCGCTGATTGCTCTTCCGTATCACGTTTTCTGCATGCTACAATCAATTCGGGTAGCCGGTTCCCGGCACCCGATTGCCAAGGGATTCCATGCTAGAAGGTGCGTTCAAACTGGACAGGATCGATATCCGAATCCTGGCCCATCTACAGCAAAGCGGGCGAATTGCCAACGTGGACCTGGCCGACGCTGTCGGCCTGTCGCCAAGCCCCTGCCTGATCCGCGTCAAACGCCTGGAGAAGGCTGGTTATGTGACCGGCTATGGCGCCCACATCGAACTGGAAAAGATCGGCAACGTGCAGCTGGTGTTCACGCAGGTCACCCTGTCCGACCACCGCCGCGAAGACTTCGCCAAGTTCGAAGCGGCGATCCGCAAGATCGATGAAATCGTTGAATGCCATCTGGTGAGCGGCGGTTTCGACTACCTGCTCAAGTTCGTCACCAACGGCGTGGTGCACTACCAGACGATCATCGAAGGTCTACTGGACCAGCACATCGGCATGGAGAAGTATTTCAGCTATATCGTCATCAAGTCGCCATTCACCAAGGCCTACTATCCGGTCGAGAAGCTGTTCACGCAATGCACCTGAACATGCTGCGACGCAGAAAATGCCGCCGCCTCAGCAAATACAGAATTTAGGCCGTTTCGCGGAAGCGATTACGGCCTCCTCTCCTCCCCGCCTCGCAATACCATGGTCATGACATTCACTGACCAGGATCTTTCATGACCACGTCCAACTATATCAACGGCGTCTGGCAGCCCGCGCTGGATGGCACCAGCTACGACGTCACCAATCCCGCGGACAACAGCTTCATTGCTCACGTGCCGAACAGCTCGGGCGATGATGCACGCGCCGCAGTCAACGCCGCGGCAGCGGCCTTCCCAGCTTGGCGCGCCCGCAGCGCCAAGGAACGTGCACAACTGATCAAGCGATGGCACGCGGCCATCCTTGCCAATGCCGAGGACCTGGCACTGGTGATTTCCAGCGAACAGGGCCAGCCACTCGCGGAAGCGCGCGGCGAAGTCTCCTACGGCGCCTCCTACGTTGAGTGGTTCGCAGAAGAAGCGGTGCGCGCATATGGCGACTTGATTCCCGAACCTGTCCGCGGCCGCAAGATGCTGGTACTAAAGGAGCCGGTCGGCGTGGTGGCCGCCATCACGCCGTGGAACTTCCCGCTGGCCATGATCGCCCGCAAGATCGCCCCGGCGCTGGCCGCCGGCTGCACGGTGGTCGCCAAGCCCGCAGAGGACACGCCGCTCACCGCGCTGATGCTGGCCCGCCTGGCCGAGCAGGCCGGCCTGCCGCCGGGTGTGCTGAACATGATCACCGCCTCGCGCGAACACACGCCGGCCGTGGCCGAAGCATGGCAGGCCGATGGCCGCGTGCGCAAGATTACCTTTACCGGCTCGACGGCGGTTGGCAAGCTGCTGGCGCGCGGCGCGGCGGACACCCTCAAGAAGCTCTCACTCGAACTGGGTGGCAACGCTCCCTTCATTGTCTTCGACGATGCCGACATCGACGCGGCGGTGAACGGGCTGATGGCGGCGAAGTTCCGCAACGGCGGTCAGACCTGCGTCTCGCCGAACCGCGTGTACGTGCACGAAACGGTATATGAATCCTTTGCCGGGAAGCTGGCGGCCCGCGTGGGTGCGCTGAAAGTCGGTCCGGCGACCGAAGAGGACTCGCAGATCGGCCCGACGATCAACCAGCGCGCCGTGGAGAAAATCACCGCCCATGTGGCGGATGCGCTGTCCAAAGGCGGTGTGCTGCTGTGCGGCGGCGAACGCCTGCGCAATCTCGGCACGAACTATTACGCGCCGACGGTGATCGGGGATGCCAGCCACGATATGCAACTGGCGCACGAGGAAACCTTCGGCCCGGTGGTGCCGCTGTTCCGCTTCCGCGACGAGGAGGAGGTAGCCGCTATGGCCAACGACACGCCATTCGGCCTGGCCGCCTACTTCTACAGCCAGAACATCACCCGTGTTTGGCGCATGGCCGAGCGCCTGGAAACCGGCATTGTCGGCATCAACGAAGGCGCGTTGGCCGCCGAAGCGGCGCCGTTCGGCGGCGTGAAGGAATCCGGCTACGGCCGCGAAGGTTCGCGTTACGGCCTGGAAGACTATATGCACACCAAATATCTTTGCATGGGAGGACTGTGAACATGAGTCTTGAACGCTATCCGGTCGAGGTCCATTTCCCTAACCTGGACGCCTACGCCGAAGGCAACACCGGCGTCCCTTACTTGTATACTTTCGACAGCGGCCTGCCGGGAAACCATACCATGATCAACGCCCTCACCCACGGCAACGAGGTGTGCGGCGCGATCGCTGTTAAGGAAATGCTCGATGCCGGCTGGCGCCCACGCCGGGGGCGCGTGACCTTTTCCTTCGCCAATGTTGATGCCTACCAGCGCTGGGATCCCGAAGTGCCCGACGCCTCGCGCTTCGTCGACCAGGACCTCAACAGCGTATGGGAGCCGGCCACTTTGGACGATTTGTCGAAAGACTCCGCTGAGCTGCGCCGCGCCCGCGCCATGCGCCCCATCGTCGATACCGTCGATTTCCTGCTCGACCTGCACTCGATGCATGAGCGCAGCGCGCCGCTCAACCTCTGCGGTCCGCTGGAGAAGGGCATCGTCCTGGCCCGGCGCCTGGGCGTGCCGGCCCTTATCATCAGCGATACGGGCCACTCGGAAGGGCGCCGCCTGCGCGATTACAG
>DASWYX010000600.1:0-15584 GCA_036404755.1 Pseudoduganella sp. | reverse complement strand
AGCCCCGCGGGACGCTGCGGCCAAGGGTAGACGAAAGGCCAGGCCAGCGATCCGGGGAAGCTTATCGAAGCGTTCAGCCCCAGGTTGGCGGACGCCTTTGCCGCCAGCAGCATCTGCTGCACCGCCCATTGCTGGCGCTCCTGCGGCTTGCCGCGCACTTCCGGCGGGGCGAAACCGTCGAACGCTTCGTCATAGGCCGGGTGCACGGCCACAAGCTGGCCCTGCAGGTGGGTGCTCAGTTCCGTGATCTCGACGCCGTTCTGGCGCGCGATGCCGGCAACTTCGTCGCAGTACGTCTTGCTTTCAGCCGCCAGCGCCAGGTTGAAAAGGCGCGCATCGTTGGATGGCACCTGCACGCCACGGTATCCCAGATCGCCCGCCCAGCGCGTGATTTCCGCCCAGTTGTTGAAAGGCGCCTGGTCGCCCGCGAACTGCGCCAGGAAAATCGCCGGTCCCTTGATCGTTGTCGTCATGGCGGGCCTCAGCTGGCGATGGTTGCGTTGATGGTGCAGCTGGTCACGGGACTCCACGGCAGGTAGGAAATGCGCAATTGCACCGCCGCCGTTATTGCGTGCTCGCCCGGAGTCAGGCCGCCCGGTTGCAGCACCGAGATCTCGGCAACATCGCCGAACTCCCAGCGCTCGTCGTAAGTCGTCTCCAGTTCTTCCAGCGTCCAGGTCTTGCCGCGCACCGTGAAGCGCACGTTCTCGCGCGGGACTTTTTCGCCGTCGATGGTCAGCGCCACGTCTTCCACGGCGCACAGGATCTGGCCGCGGTAGTAAGGCAGGCGCGCACCGAGCTGCCAGCCGGTGACAGCGGAACCTTCCTGCGTATTGCGCACGCTGCCGGGGAAAATAATGTGCTTGTCGTACATGCTGGTGTTCTCCTTAGACTTCGCCCAACAGGCGCTTGAACATTTCTTGCTGGCGGCGTACCTGTTCGCGGCCATCGACTTCGAACGCGTCCTCGATATGTCGCTGCCCTTCGTATTCGCTGGACAGGTGGCCGCTGTAGCCGCCTTCGATCAGCACCGGAATGATTTCCTCGTATGGGATGGCCGGTACCTTGCCGCTGTCGTCGATTTCATAGAACTGGGCGTGGATATTGAAGATCCACGGCATGAACTCCAGCATGCGGCGCGGATTGCTCCAGATATTGTGGCGCAGCGTCTCGGCCATCTGCAGGTCGACCGCATTGCCGCCCAGCTTGCGCACGTCCATCAGCACATAGTCCGGCAGCACGCGCGCCGCATGCGCTTCGAGGATGAATTCGACGATCTTCGGCGTGGCGCCGTTGCGCAGGAAGCGGTCGCGGAACACGGGCGGATAGTTCTTCGTGTACATGCCCATGTCAGGCACATAGCCCACGTGGTCGGAGCCGGTGGCGCGCGTCAGTTCGGTATAGCGCAGGATCCATGGATGGTCGAAGTGGAATGGCGAGTGCACTTCGATGCCCATGCGGATATCCAGTTCCTCGGCCAGCGGCACGCAGGCCACCACCACTTCTGGCGGCGTGTTGACGATCAGGCGCAGATTCCTGCAGCCGATGCGCTTGGCGAAGCGCAGATCGCGCTGCAGCGACGCCACCATTTCATCGAAGTTCAGCTTGCGGTCCTTGTACAGCTTCACGTCCAGGAACATATCGTGGCACTGGGCGTAGGCGCCGTGGCGCTCGAGTGAGGCAAACCAGCCGTCGATCTGCTCCTGTGGCACGTTGGGGAAACCGGTGAAAGACTGCTCGCTGACGACTTCGATGCCGCGCGCGCCGAGACCGGCGGCGTGGGCGATGCAATCGTCAAGAGTCATCTTGCGCAGGAAAGTCTCGTACTGGTAGCTGTAAAGGGAGACGCCACGCTTGATGCTGTGCTTAGTGTTCATGCAGGACCTCGGGGTTGACGGTTCAAAGGGAAGCTTGGGAAGGCGCCGGCGGAACGCGCAGGCGCAACAGGCCGGCCATTACGGCGCACGCGGCGGCAATCAGTCCGAAGGCCAGGAAGGCCCCCTGGAGATTGCCTACCCAGCCGCGCATCAGGTTGACGACGGCAGGCGACAGGAATTGCGCGACGAAGAAGGAACTGGCCCACCAGCCCATGCCGCGTCCGCGGTGTTCGAAGGAGAATTTGCTCTGGGTCCAGGCAATCAGCGCCGGGACGATGATGCCGTTGGCCAGTTGCTGCACGAAGGCGAACGCCAGGGCGACCTTGTAGTCCGGCGCCATGCCGATGCCGCCCAGGCCAACGGCGAAGCAGATGAATACCAGGACGATTTGCGCGGTGGCGCCGAAGCGGGTGGTCAGCTTGAAGACGATGGCGCCAATCGGCACGCCAATGCTCGGCAGCGCCATGCTCAGGCCAATCGATTTCGGATCGGCTACGCCAAGATCCTTCAGCAGCACGGAGAAGTTGATGACCTGGACGTAGTAAATTGTGGAGAGGATGACCGTCACGCCGCACACCATCAGCGCCACCATATAGGGGAACGGCGTGCTTGCCGCTGGCGCGCCCTGCTTGTCCAGCGCCTTCCTGCGCGGCTCCGGCTCGAACAGCCAGGCCAGGCTGGCCAGGAAAATCGGGATCGCCACGGCATAAACCAGGAAAGGATATTGCCAGCCCTGCGCTGCCAGGAAACCGGAGCAGGCAATCGTGACGGTGCCCAGCACCGAACCGACCACGCCCTGAATCGTCAGCCAACGGTGGCGCGCCTGCTCTTCGTAATAGTCGGCCAGCAGTGTGTTCACGACGGTCAGCACGCCCGCTTCGCCAATGCCGATGACGACGCGCCCGGCCACCACGGCCCAGAAATTATCGATGACAAAGGGGATCAGGCCACCCGCGCCATACAGCGCCATCGCACACAGAAGCAGGCGGCGGCGTCCGAAGCGGTCGGCAATCACGCCGGCGCCCGGCGCGAACAGTGCGATACAGGCGCTGGGCGCTGTAATCAGCAAGGGCACCATCAGGCGTGCATTCGGCACGTCATGAAAGTGCGCCAGCAAGGTTGGCAGTGTCGGCGCAAGTGCGATGATCGCCATCACGGGCAGGAAGCCGGAAAAGACCAGAATCCATCCCTGCCGCCAGTCTGCCTGGCGCGAAGTACTTAGGCTGCCCATGGGCGTGTCTCCTTTGTTTATGTTGCCGCAGTTCAACGACTGCTAATGTATTGGCCGGAAATTAGAACCGAGATTATGATATCGCTTGCCCGGCGCTTTCCTCAACGAAGAAATGCCTTTCAGCCCGGCTTTTTATGGATATGTGGTATCCAAATCTTGAATACGTCAAAAGGCAGGAACGGGACGCTTTTTCCGCTATATTGGGAAAAGTTTTTCCTACCCGGACTTGCAATGCCAGCTAAATATCCCGACACCGTTACGCATGCAGCACAAGGCAAGCTGGCCTCCATTTCGGCCGTCGCCGAGCATGCCGGCGTGTCCATTGCCACGGTATCCCGGGTCCTGAACAAGACCAAGGCGGTTAATGACGACACGCGGGCCCGCGTCGAAGCGGCGATGGCGGCCCTGGGCTACCGCGCCAACGCGGTGGCGCGCAGCCTGATACGCGGCGAAACCCGCCTGCTGCTGGTGCTGGTGCCGGACTTCGCCAATCCCTTTTTCGCGGAAATCGTCAAAGGCGTCGAGTCCGTGACCCGCAAGCGTGGCTATAGTCTGGTAGTGGCGGATGCATCGGAAACGTTGTCCCGTGAAAGCCCGTCGCTGGATGCGCTGTACAAGCGCCTGGCCGATGGCGTGATCAGCCTGGCGCGATTCTCCGACCTGAAACCGCTGCTACAGGAGATTCCCGACCTGCCCTGGGTGGCCTGCTCCGAGTGCGTGGACGACAGCAGTGTGCCGAGCGTGAGCATCGATCACCGCCAGGCCGCAATCGACGCCGTGCAATACCTGATCAACCGGAACCACCGCCGCATCGCCCTGATCACCGCCAACGAGGACTATCTGTGGGCGCGGCAGCGTCACGAAGGTTATGAATATGCCTTGCGCCGCGCCGGCATTCCGATCGAGCCGCAACTGGTGCGCACGGCGCGCGGCACGAACTATGTGCATGGCATGGAGGCCGCAGGCACGCTGCTGGCGATGGAGCAGCCGCCGACCGCCGTCTTCGCCGTGTCCGACACGCTGGCGATCGGCGCCATCAAGGCTTTCCGCCGTGTCGGCCGCCGCGTGCCGGAAGACATCGCGGTACTGGGTTTCGACGACATCCCGGTGGCCCACGTCTTCGAGCCGGGCCTGACCACCATCGCCCAGCCGGTGCGCGAACTGGGCGCCACGGCGGCCGAGATGCTGCTGAAACGCCTGGCCGGCGGGCCTGCCGAATCCTGCACGCTGCAGCACGCACTGGTCGTGCGCGCATCGGCCTGACGCCACGGAGGGATCATGCGATTCAATAAACTTGACCTGAACCTGCTGGTGGTCCTGAACGCGCTGCTGACGGAGCGCAGCATCAGCCGCGCCGCCGAAAAAATCTATCTGAGCCAGCCGGCCACCAGCAACGCGCTGGCGCGCCTGCGCGAATACTTCAAGGACGAACTGCTGGTCAGCTCCGGCCGACAGCTGCTGCTCACGCCGCGCGCCAAGGAACTGATCGAGCCCGTACGCGAAGTGCTGATGCGGATCGACACCACGATCGCCGCCCAGCCGCTGTTCGATCCCGCGACGGAAACGCGCACCTTCACGCTGCTCGTCTCCGATTACACGACGGCAGTACTGGTACCGACGCTGCTGGAGGCCCTTTACCGCGAAGCGCCGGGCCTGCGCATCAACCTGCGCGACCAGACGGACCGTCCCGGCGAAGTGCTGGAACAGGGCGATGCCGACTTCCTCGTGATTCCGTCCCAATACATTGCGAAGGACCACCCCGCCGCGGCGCTGTTCGAAGAGGATTACCTGTGCGTGACGTGGAAGGACAACTCCTGCATCAAGGACAGGCTGACGCTGGACGATTATTTCTCCTGCGGCCACGTGATCGCCACTTTCACCAACGCCAACCCGCTGTCGACGTTTGATGGCTGGTTCATGGAAAGCTTCGACGTCAAGCGCCGCGTGGAAGTCACGGCGCCAACAATGACCGCCCTGCCCTCGATGGTGGTGGGCACCGACAGGATCGCCACCGTACACCGCCGCATTGCGCTGCGGGCGCAGGAAACACTTCCCATCAAGGTGTGGGAGCCGCCGCCACGCATCCCGCGCCTGGTGCAGATGCTGCAATGGCATAAGCATCGCAGCAATGATCCGGCCATCAGCTGGATGCGCGACAAGATTATCACCGTCGCCGCAAACGTCTAGGCAGTTCCGGCCGCCGTTTGCGGCACCCGACAACAACCAGGAAATTCATAATGCACGAAGCCGTTCAGAGCACGGAGGGCAGCGCTTTCCATGCCGCTTCCTCTTTCACGTCCCGCCGCCGCACCCTGGCCCTGGTGGCGGTCGCCCTCGCCTTTGTCATGGACCTGCTCGACACGACCATCGTCAACGTCGCCATTCCATCCATCGGCCAGACCATCGGCGCCGGCAAGGCGGCGCTGGAGTGGATCATTGCCGGCTATGCGACAGCCTTCGCCGTGCTGCTGATCGCCGGCGGCCGCCTGGGCGACAGCTATGGCTACCGGCGCATGTTCCTGATCGGGATTTCGCTGTTCACGCTGACCTCCATGGCTTGCGGCCTGGCGCCTACCGCGTTGGCTCTGCAGATTGCGCGCGTGCTGCAGGGCGCCAGTGCGGCGCTGATGGTGCCGCAGGTGATGGCGCTGGTGCAGGTCATGTATCCGCCGGAGCAGCGCTACAAGGTGTACACGGTTTTCGGCTTCCTGGGCGGCTTCTCCGCCGCGCTGGGACCGATCGTCGGCGGCCTGCTGATCGACGCGAACTGGTTTGGCCTGGGATGGCGCCTCACTTTCCTCATCAACCTGCCGATTGGCCTGTTCAGCCTTGCGGCCGGCGTCATGCTGCTTCCCCGCGGGCGCGGCGTGAATGCGGCACCGGTCGATCTGCTGGGCGCTGCGCTGTCCGTGCTGCTGCTGTTCTCCGTGCTGGCGCCGCTGATCGAAGGTCCTGCGCGCGAATGGCCCCCTGCGCTGATCGTGTTGATGGCCTCCAGCCTGCCGCTGGGCTGGGGCATGGTGCGCTACCTGCGCTGGCGGCAGGCCGCGCGCGGCGATGCGCTGGTGCCGCTATCCCTGTTCAAGCTGAAGAAAGTGGCGCTTGGGCTGCTGTGCACCCTGTGCATCAATCCCATCCTGCCTGGCTACCTGCTGGTGATGACTTTCGTGCTGCAGACCGGCATCGGACTGACGGCGTCGCAAATGGCCTTCATCTGCGCGCCGATTGCGTTCGGTGCGATGGGTGGCATAACCTTGATCGGCCCGCGGCTATTCCGCCTGCTGGGCGTACGCGTGATGATGGTGGGCCTGACCGTGACTGCCAGCAGCTTGTGCCTCGCTGCCTGGGCGGTGCATGGCGGGCAGCTGCTGTACTGGCCTCTGGGCTTCGCGCAGTTCGGCATGGGCCTGGGCATGGGCCTGTGCGGCCCGCAGTTGTCGAATTCCACGCTGCAGGATGTGCCGATGTCCGATGCCGGCGTGGCATCGGGCATGTTCACCGCCGTGCAGCAGATCGCCGCCGCCTTCGGCGTCGCCCTGGCCGGGCTGGCCTTCTTCCACGGCCTGCACCCGGCGGCGGCCGGCGCCGCCCAGTATGCCAATGCCTTCCTTCAGGTACTGCCGCTGTTCTACGGCCTGATTGCCGCCGCCCTGTTCGGCGCCAGCCGCCTGGCCAGGGTCATGAAGCCTGCGCCCCGCGCGGGCTAGACGTCAATGATGTCGATGCACTTGCGCAGGATGGCCAGCTTGTCCTGCCCGGCGGATGGCGTCCATTCGTGGCTGACGAAACCGCGATAGCCCAGGTCCGCGATGGTCTTCGCGACATGGCGGTAATTCAGCTCCTGGCTTTCGTCGATCTCGTTGCGGCCCGGGACGCCGCCCGTGTGGAAATGGCCGATCCACTGGATGTTCTTGCGCAGGAAGCTGCTAATGTTCCCGTCCATCAGTTGCGCGTGATACAGGTCGACCAGCAGCTTGACGCGCGGCGAGTTGACCTGGCTGACCACGTCCAGCCCCCACGGCAAGTGATCGAACATGCTGCCCGGCGGCAGCGGCGGACCTCCGGTGTGGCCGGAGTTGATGTTTTCCATGACGAGCGTCACGCCGCGCGCTTCGGCGTGGCTGCGCACGCGTTGCAGGAAGGCGACGGCGTTGCGCTTTCCTTCGTCATAGCCGATTGCGCCTCGCTCGCCGCAAAGGACGATGATGTTGGGTATGCCGTTTGCCGCCGCTGCATCGATACGGTCGCGCAGCGCCGCTTCGAATTGCCCATCCTGGTCCGGCGTGCCGATCGCATTCCAGCCCGGCGGGCCGGCGGGGGCACGCGCAAGCCGCGAGATTCCGCCGCCGTAATCCACCCGCAGCACGGAAACGAGCACGCCATACTTCCTCAGCATAGGCCAGTCGGCCGGGTTGCTGACGAAATCCAACCCCTGGATGCCGAGGGCCGCCGCCATGCGGCAGGTGTCTTCCAGATCCGCGTTGAACAGATGCGGCGTCAGGCCCTGGCGCAGTCGGCCGCGCAATGGCTGCGGCCAGGCACGCGGGGACAATGAAAAAGCGCCCGCAGCAGCGAGCGCAGAGAGGAAACGGCGGCGGTTAAAGGCCGAGCGCATTGCGGGTCTTCGCCAGCGAGTCGTGGTCGCCCACGGTCGGGAAGTATTCGAGCCCGATGTCGCCCTGGTAGCCTTTTTCGCGGAGGACGGACATGATGCGCGGCCAATCCAGGCCGCCGGTTCCCGGCTCGTGGCGGCCGTCGGTATCGGCCACCTGCACGTGAGCGACCAGCGGCATGCGCTCGCCGATCGCCGCCGCGAAGTCCTCGTTCGTCTGGGCCGAGTGGTAGACGTCGGCCAGCAGGCGTAAGGCCGGGCTATCCACTGCCGCCACGATATCCAGGCCGCGGCCGATCGTATCCACAAACATGCGCTGGCCGTTGACGATCATGTACACCGGCTCAAGCCACAGCACCGTGCCCGCCTGCTCGGCCATCGCGGCCGCGCGCTTCAACACGCTGACCGCCGCATCGAACTGCTCCTGCTCCGGCACGCCCTCGCGCGTGAAGCCGGAAGCCAGCACCATGCCTGCGCCCTTGAAGCGCTGCGCCACGGGAATGGCGTCGATCACTGCGGACAATACCGCCTCGTGATCAGCCGGATCGACAATGCTGCGGCGCGGTTCAATGCAGAAGCTGCGCAGCTTCACCCCGGTTTCGTTCAGCGCGTCCTCGATCGCATCCAGCGGCTTTTCGCGCCACAGGTGGAATTCGACGCCTTCAACGCCGGCCGCGTGCGCAGCCCGAATGCGGGAAGCAAGATCCTCGTTCCCGTCCACGAACATCCATTCAATACAAGCTGCAAATTGCATGATTATCTTTCTTTAAGTGTGTAATGGCGGCCCGCGATGAGCGCGGCCATGAGCAGGCAGACAACCCCGATTACTGCGACGCTGCCAAGGAAGGTGGTGCCGGCAGCGCCGATCAGCGTGAGCAGTGGCGGGCTGAGGAACTGCCCCAGGAAGAAGGCGCCGCCCCAGAGGCCCATGCCGCGCCCGCGGTGCTCGAAACCGTAGTGCTGCAGCGCCCAGGTGACCAGCACTGGCAGCATCAGGCCGCCGCCGACCTGGCCCAGCGCGTCCAGCGGCAGGCCGGTAACAAGGTTGGGCGCCCACGCCACGCCGATATAGCTGACGCCATAGAAGGCCAGCACAATGGCCATCCACCCGTTCACGCTCACCTGGCCGAAGCGCTTGAACAGGTAGCCGCCAAGCACCGTGCCAAGGCTGGCGACCGTGGCGAGGATGCTGATGCGCTCCGGCGAGGCCACGCCCATGTCGCCGAAGATGCGGCCATGCTGCACGGCCTGCACGAAGAACACCAGCGAGAACAGCACGGTCACGCCGCACACCAGCAGCGAGGCGCGCCACGGGAATGGCGTGGCCGCCGTCTCGCGCGCACCGGCGGGCGCGGACCTGCGCGGCTCCCAGCAGACGAACAGCGCCAGCACCAGCACGGCAAAGCCGCTCAGGTACATCAGGAAGGGATAGCGCCAGTGCATGCCGGCCAGGAAGCCGCCGGACAGCAGGATGGCCGAACCGATCAGCGGCGCGAACATATTCTGGTAGCCCAGCCACTTCTGCCGCTCTTCGCCTTCGAAGTAGTCGCCCATCAGCGCATTGCCGACGGTGAGGATGGCCGCTTCGGCCAGGCCAACCACGACGCGGCTGGCAACGATCAGGACCAGGCTGTCGAACATCATCGGTGCGAGGCCGAGCAGCGAGAACGCAAAGAGTGCGACGAGCAGCAGCTTGCGCCGCCCCCAGCGGTCCGCGATCACTCCCATCACGCCGGAGAACAGCGCCACGCATAGCGAAGGCACCGTGATAATCATCGGCACCAGCAACTGGAATTGCGGTACCGACGAAAACTGCTGGAACAGTTGCGGCAGGCCGGGCACCAGCGCGGCCAGCGCCAGCGTCGGCATGCTCATGACAGCCATCAGCGCGATGCCCTGGGCCGCCCCGCCCTTGCGCGCGGCGGAAGGAGATGCCGCCAGCACCGAAGGCTGCGGCTGCGTAGTCTGGAGAGGATTCACGGTAGTCCTTTCATGTCGGCCCACGCCGCAGGGTTCAGCGTGCGATGCGATCCAGTACGTTCTGCTTGTACCAGCTGTTGAGCATCATGCCGGTGGCAATCGGTTCCGGGCCCTTGTCGCTTTCCACGATCACCCAGCCAGCATAACCGTGTTCCTGCATCGCGGCGAGCAAGGCCGGGAAATCGACCAGGCCCGTTCCCATTTCGCCGAACCAGCGCGGGATCTCGCGTTCTCCGCCCGCTGCGATCATGGCGCGTTCGGCGTTCTGCAGCTTGTATTCGCCCAGCGTGTCGACCGCCAGCGCATCCTTGAAATGGAAATGCAGCACACGGTCGTGGAAGCGGCGGTACAGCGCGACCACGTCGTGGCCGGCGATCGTTAGTTCGGCGGTGTCGAAGGCCAGGCCCACGTTGGCGGGATCGCACAGCTGCATCAGCTGTTCCAGTTCATCCTCCGTGCGCAGCGCCGACAGGGCGTCCACGTGCAGCGCCGTCTTCAGGCCCAGGGCGGCGGCCATTGCGCCGACCTGGTTCCAGCAATCGGCGGCAGCCGCCAGGCGCTCGGCGTTCAGTGCGCCCTCTTTCCAGAAGGACGGGAAAGGCCGCACCACCAGCAGATCGCCGCCCAGCTCCGCCAGCATTTCAGCGTGCACTTTCGCCTGCGCCACGATGCGCGCGTGATCGGCGGGCTGGGTGCTCATCAGGCCGAAGTGCAGCTCCTCGAAACTCATCACCGTCGGATCGAAGAAGGTGCTGGACACGCGATTGATGCCCAGGTCCTTCAGCTTCAGGCGGAAGTGCGTTGCCGAGCCGTAGTTGATGGCGATGTTTTCCGGACGCCCGATCGGGTCCCATCGCCCGCTGCCCGCGTTCAGTTCCACCGCGTCGAAGCCGCAAGCCGCCGTGACCTTCAGCGCGCGCTCGATTTCCTCCAGCCGCGCGAAGCTGGTAAAGCCGGCCTTCCATTGATTGACGCCGTAGCCCCATTTGATCTGATTCATGACTTCACCTTATGCGTAGATTTTCTTGAGGACGTGCTGAATGTACCAGGCCGACAACGCCGTGCTCTCCGGGTAGTTGCCGCCGCCGACATCGGCCTTGTCATGCTCGACGCCGACCCAGCCTTCGTAGCCGCACTCCTTCATCGCCTTCATCAGCGCCGGGAAGTCCACCAGTCCGCCGGGCGTGCCCATTTCATGGAACCAGCGCGGCGTGGTCGGCGCCATCACTTCAGCGTCCGGCTTGCGGCGGTAGTCGCCGGTCAGGTCCACGTTTTTCGTGTCCTTCATGTGGAAGCCGCCAACGCGGTCGTGCAGCTTCAGGTAGAGGTCAACAGGATCGACGCCGGCGATCACGTGCTGCGCCGTGTCCAGGCAAAAGAAGACGTAGCGCGGATCGGTGTACTCATAGAACTTGCGCACTTCTTCGGCGCTGCGAATGCCACAGAAGAATTCGTGGTGGCAGCACGTCTTCACGCCGTATTCCAGCGTCATCTTGCCGACGCGGTTCCACAGCTCGGCGCAGGCCTTCAGCTTGTCGTCCGTGACCGGCTCCACGTCGTAATACAGGCCGGCCGGCATCACGATGAAGTTCTCAACGCCCAGGCCCTGGCTGCTGCGCATGATGTACTGCGCATAGTTGAAGATGTGGTCATGGGTGGAACGCACGTGCGGCGCGCTCTGGCGCTCGTCGTACATGACGGCGTGGAACAGGCTCAGGACCTTGTCGATGCCGCGCTCCTGCATGAAGGCGCGCGCGTTTTCGAGAGAGCCAAACAGCTCGCGCAGCGGGCCAAGGTGGAAGTCGAAGGTTTCGATCGCCTCGAAGCCGAGGGCCGAGATCTGCTTCAGGAAAGCGTCGAAGCGCTTGACCGAGGTGTATTGCGACAGCTGCCCTTGCGGCGTATCGATGCGCCAGTGGTCCATATAGGCCCAGCGCAGTTTAGGAGTCGTAGTTGCCATGATTCATCCAATTAAAATCAAAATTCTGGTTATATTTTTACGCAAGCCGCAGCGCGGCCTGCGCCTTTCAGCGCTTCGGTACGAACAGCAGGAAGGACAGCATCATGTCGCTGAGGTCATCGAGCAGCTCGTTCCAGTTGCTCGGCTCCCCCATGCCGCCCACGCTGTCCAGTCCCAGGAAACGGGCCTGGGTGGCGTAGATCAGCAACATGCTTGAATCGATGGCGCGGTCCGGCTGCGGATGCCGGATCTCGCCCTTGCAGGCGCGCACCAGGTTGATGAATTTGGCGTGGTTGTCTTCGGCGGACTTGCGGCCCGCGTTGCGGATCGCTTCATCGGTCGGCCCGCGCAGCATGAAGGAACGCAGCACGCTGGCGTTCTCCTTCAGCAGATTCCCGAGGCCCGCCACCACCGCAGGCACCACCTGCTCCAGGCCCTTGGCCTGCGCCGCGATACGCTCTGCTTCCTCGGTAAACTGCTCTCCCAGCCGCTCCAGGAAACGCACCTGCACCACGCGCAGCAGTTCGTCCTTGCCGTCGACGCGGCCATACAGCGAACCGGTGGAGACGCCGGAACGCTGGCAGATTTCGGCCAGCGTGATCTGGTCGTAGGCACGCTCGCGCAGCAGGTCGATGGTCGCCTCGATGATGCGCTCGAAGGACTGGCGGCTGCGGCCCTGCTTGGGCGCACGCGCATGGGCACTGGTAGTTGGCATAGTTTCGTAATTCATCGTGATCGCAAGCGGCCGATTATATCTTCCCTGCTTTGAGTTGAGCCACGGCGTAATCCACCGCGCGCACGGTCAGCGCCATATAGGTCAGCGAAGGATTGACCGTGCCGCTGGACGCCATCGCCGAGCCGTCGGTCACGAACAGGTTGCGCACGCCATGCACCTGGTTGTGGGCGTTGAGCACCGAGTCGGCCGGATCGTTGCCCATGCGGGCGCCGCCCATTTCGTGAATCGAAGTGCCGGGCAGCGCACGCGCCGGGATCAGCTGGACGCGTTTGGCGCCCGCAGCCATCAGCATCTGCTCCGCCTGTTTGCCGGCATCGACCGCCATGCGGCGTTCGTTTTCGCCATACGCCACGTCGAAGCTCAGTTGCGGCAAGCCGAAGGCGCCCGGCTTCCTGTCGTTCAGCGTGACGCGGTTATGCGCTTGCGGCAGCTGCTCGCCGAAGGCGCCGAGGAAGGCGATCCACTTGCCGGGACGGGCGATATTGTGCTTCATGCCGGCGCCGAAATCGTCGGTCAGGGCCGCGGTATTGGTCCAGTCGTCGCGCATGGCGCCGCCCTGGAAGCCATAGCCGCGCGTGAAGTCGGCGTCCGCATCCTGGCCGCCCAGGTTGCGGAAGCGCGGGATCAGGATGCCGGTGGCGCGGCGGCCCCGGTAGTTGCTGTCCTCGAAGCCCGGAATCTCGGCAAAGGCGCCAACGCCGTGATGGTCCACGAGGTAGCGGCCCAGCACATCGCTGTGATTGCCGATGCCGTTCGGGTTGGCGGCGCTGCGCGACTGCAGCAGGATCTGCACGCTGCCGAAAGTGGACGCGCACAGGAAAATCACCTTGGCGCGGTAGGTCATGCGCTGCCCCGTCTTGGCGTCGATGATGCGCACGCCAGTGGCCTGCTTCGTCTTCGGGTCGACTTCGATGGCTTCCACCACGCTGTCGGCGCGCACGGTCAGGTTGCCGGTCTTCTGCGCCGCCGGCAGCGTGGCGCTGAGCGAGCTGAAATAAGCGCCAAACGAGCAGCCTCGGTTGCAGATGCTGCGGTACTGGCATGGCCCGCGGCCATTGTGTTCAACGGTCAGGTTGGCGACACGGCCAATGGTCACGCGGCGGTCCTTCCACTTCGCTTCGATCCTTTGCTTCAGGGCTTTTTCCACCGCCGTCATTTCCATCGGCGGCAGGTAGTGGCCGTCCGGGAAATTCGGCAAGCCTTCCGGCTGGCCGCTGACGCCGATGAATTTCTCGACGTGGCTGTACCACGGCGCCAGGTCGGCATAGCGGATCGGCCAGTCGTTGCCGTGCCCATCGCGCAGGTTGGCCTTGAAATCGTCATCGCCCCAGCGATAGGATTGCCGGCCCCAGGTCAGGGAACGGCCGCCCAGCACGTTAGTGCGGTGCCAGCGGAACGGCTTCACCTGCTCATAGGGATTTTCGCGGTCATTGATCCAGTAGTGGCGGTTGGCCCAGCTGAACGCGCCGCGCTCGATCTTGCTCTGGACAGGGTAGTCACGCTCGTCCAGCTCGCGGTCCGGCAAGCCCCGGTTGGGCGCCTGCCACGGCGAGGTGAATTCATGGACGTAGTCCTTCTGGTGCTCGATCAGGTGGCCGCGCTCCAGTACCAGCGTCTTCAGGCCCTTCTCGGTCAGCTCCTTGGCGGCCCAGCCGCCGGTGATGCCGGAGCCGATGACGATGGCGTCGAATTGGGTGGTCTTGCTCATGTCTTGTCCTTAGATGACGGTCTGGTAGGGCCAGGTCTTCATGTCCAGGTTGGCCTCGAACTTGCCGGGCACCGGCAGGTAGCGCAATTCGGTGGTGCTGCCCGCCTCGGAAGTGAAGTAGCCCAGCACCGTGAGGTCGCGCAGGCGCAGATAGAACGGCGCCTTGGGATCGAGGATGCGGTCGGTCAGCGAGAAAGTACGGCCGCCGTAAGGGCTGGAAGCACGCAAAGCCTGGATAAGCTCAGCACCCTGCTCCGGCGTGCATTCCGCGAAGCCGCGCTGGAAGCGCTGGCGCGCGCCGGCGTCCAGTGCAGAGAGGCCATTGCGGAAAAATGCCGCTTCATCGGCCGTCATCCAATGCGACACCAGCGCATCGATAAACTGGGGCACTCCAGCCTCCACGGCGCCCGGCGTTTCGGTGACGGGAATGATGACCTGCGCGGCGGCAGCCAGTACCGCCAGCTCCTCTTTGGCGAGGCCGCTGCGTGCGGCGGCGACCGCATTGCCGGCTGCCTGCAGGGCCGCTGCCGCCGAGGCGCTGGTCCACACGCCCGCCATGGCGGTACCGGCCAGCAGTGCGGCCAGCACATCGCGCCGCGACACGCCGGCGCGCGGCGCCGAAGCTTCCGGCTGCCGGCTGAATTCCACTTTACTGATTTTCATCGCTTGCCTTTCTCAAAGCTGTACGCCTGCGCGCAGGCCGAAGGTACGGGGCGCGCCCAGGCCGAAGCCGCCGGGCAGCAGGCTCTCGAACGTCACCTTGTTTTCAATATTGCGGACATAAGCCTGCACATACCAGGCCTGCGAGGGTGCTGTGTAGTTCAGGCTCACGTCCGATTTATGGAAGGATGGCTGGCGGTAGCGAATGGCGGCCGCCGGGTCGCTGAGGAAGTAGGCGCCGCTCAGGCGCGTTCCGGCGCGCGCCACCACGCTTGCCCCGTTCTCCAGTGCGAAGATGTGGGCGTACCCCAGGCTGGCGTTATAGGCCGGTGCGCGGTCGATCTGCTGGCCGGACCAGTCATCCACACCGTTCGGCTTGTAGTCGTCGAACTTGCCGTCCGTCGTGGCGACGGAAAAGTTGAGGCGGTCGTCCGGCGTCAGCGCATACTGCCCCTCCAGTTCCACACCCTTTACCTTGGCGCTGGAAGCATTGGTGGTCAGCGCACCGCAGTTGGCCGCCGTTCCCGCGCCGGTGCAGACGACGGAAGTCAGCTGCATATCCTTGTAGTCGTAATGGAAAACGGCGGCGCTCAGGCGCAGCTTGTTGTCCAGGAAGCGGCCTTTGACGCCCGCCTCGACGGAGGTGATGTTTTCCGGCCTGTAGCCAGAGCCGCTGGTGTCGTTGAATCCGCCGGCCTTGTAGCCGGTCGATACGCTGCCATACAACATGACTGCCGGCTGCAGGTCGTAATCGGCGGCGAGGCGGAAGTTCGACTTCGAGCTTTCCACATGCGCCGTGTAACCGGGACCGGTCGGGCTG
>DASWYX010000599.1:0-3202 GCA_036404755.1 Pseudoduganella sp. | reverse complement strand
CGGTATCAAGAGTCCCGTGGGCGTGAAGATTGCCGGCACCGACCTGGCCGAGATCGACCGCCTGGCATCAGAGGTCGAGCATGCGGTGAAATCCGTGCCGGGCGTACGCTCGGCGCTGGCGGAACGCCTGACGGGTGGCCGCTACATCAATATCGACATCGACCGCCGTGCCGCCGCACGCTATGGCCTGAACGTGGCGGACGTGCAGAGCGTGGTGTCCAGCGCCATCGGCGGCGAGAATATCGGGGAAACGGTGGAGGGCCTGCAGCGCTTTCCGATCAATGTACGCTACCCGCGCGAGTGGCGCGACTCGGTGGATTCGCTGCGCCGCCTGCCGCTGCTGACGCCGCGAGGTGCGCAAATCCAGCTTGGCGATGTGGCCTCCCTGCGCATCGAGGATGGTCCGCCGATGATCAAGAGCGAGAATTCGCGGCCTTCCGGCTGGGTCTATATCGACATCCACGAGCGGGACCTGGGCAGTGTGGTACGCGACATGCAGGAAGCCGTGTCACTGAAGGTCAAGCTGCCGCCCGGCTATTCGATTGCCTGGTCCGGCCAGTTCGAATACCTGGAAAGAGCAACGGCGCGGCTGCAGGTCGTGGTTCCTGCCACGCTGGCGATCATTTTCCTTCTGCTGTACCTGACCTTCCGACGCGTGGACGAAGCGCTGCTGATCATGGCCACGCTACCGTTTTCGCTGGCCGGCGCCGTGTGGCTGTTGTGGATTCTGGGCCATCACTTGTCGATAGCCGGCGGCGTAGGCCTGATCGCACTGGCCGGTGTGGCGGCCGAATTCGGCGTCATCATGCTGCTGTATCTGAAGCATGCGTGGCAGACCCGCGTGGATGCCGCCGCAACAGGCGATGCCGAGCTGCGCGCCGCAATCGAGGAGGGCGCCTTGCTGCGCGTGCGGCCGAAGGCAATGACAGTGGCCGTGATCGTGGCGGGCCTGCTGCCGGTCATGTTCGGCCATGCGCCGGGCTCGGAAGTCATGCAGCGCATCGCGGCGCCCATGGTTGGCGGTATGATAACGGCTCCGCTTTTGTCTATGCTCGTGGTGCCGGCTGCATACTACCTGCTGCGCAAATGGCGGCCCCAATAAACCAAACTGAAACAGGCATGACCGATATCCCAGCGCTGCTGCGCGCCATTGGCCTCTTCTTTGCGACGGCCATCGCTGAACTGATAGGTTGTTACCTGCCTCTGCTCTGGCTGAGCGGCAAAGGCCCGTTGTGGCTGGTGCCGATCGCCGCGGTCAGCCTGACGGTCTTCGTGTGGCTGCTCACGCTGCATCCCGCCGCCAGCGGCAGGGTGTACGCGGCGTATGGCGCGGTCTACATCGCGTCGGCTATCGGCTGGCTATGGCTGGTGGATGGCATGACGCCCAACTGGCGGGACATCGCGGGCGCTGGCCTGGCGCTGGCCGGCGCAGCGGTTATCGCGTCGGGCAAGTCAGCTTGAAGGGGGCGATGCTGGGGTAAGCGGCAACTCGGCTTCGGCCAGCGGGGCAATCTTCATCGCGGACATCAACTGCTCGAACTGCAGCGGTTTATTCAGGACGATACTGAAACCGGCCGCCAGCGCCTGCTCGGCGACGCCGGGATCATCCCAGCCCGTGAGCGCGATGAGGATGGGGCAATGTTCGCCGTAGGTGCGCCGCAATTCTTCCGCGACGTCGTAGCCGCTCAGGCCCGGCATGGCGAGGTCCGAAATCACATAAGCCGGCTTCAGGCGGCCAACCGCTTCTATGCCATCGCGGCCATTGTAGGCCCGCTCGGTGAGCCAGCCGTGCTGGATGAATAGGGCGGTCAGGGTATCAACGGTATCCCGGTTGTCGTCAATAATCAATACAATATTTTCCATGGCTGAATAATCTGCTTCGTAAAACGGCAGGGACGCAGTCCCCCAGTCAAAAGTCTATGCCGCGCAACACAACAGAGTCATCAGCCGCACGCCCGCAGCGCTGTCAGCCTATTCCTACGAATTTGCTACACTCAGGGCAGTAAATTTAACGTCTTACGGGTATCGAATGAAATTGGCAGATAGAACAGACGCCGTTGCACCATTTTTCGCAATGGAGTTCGGCAAGCATGCGGCCGCGCTGGAGGCGCAAGGCCATCACATTATCAAACTGAATATTGGTGAGCCGGACTTCGACGCGCCGCCACTGGTGGTGCAGGCCATGCACGAAGCGATCGATGGCGGTCACACTTCCTACACCGCGGCGCTGGGCATTCCGCCACTGCGCGCGGCGATTGCGGACTTTTACCGCACCAATTTCGGCGTCGAGCTGGATGCATCGCGCGTGGTGGTGACCGCCGGTGCGTCGGCGGCGCTGCTGCTAGCGTCCGCCGCGCTGGTTAATCCGGGCGACGAAGTGCTGGTCGGCGATCCATCCTATCCCTGCAACCGGCATTTCATGTCCAGCTTCGGCGCGCAGGTCAAGCTCGTGCCCACCACGGCGGCAAGCCGCTTCCAGCTCAATGAAGACCTGGTGCGCAGCCACTGGAGCGCCCAGACGCGCGGCCTGATGATCGCCACGCCATCCAATCCAACCGGCACTTCGGTGCCGGAAGCCGAACTGGCCGCACTGTGCGCCTTTGCGAAGGAGCAGGGCGCCTGGCGCATCGTCGACGAGATCTACCTGGGTCTGACCTACGGCGAGCACCGTGCGCCCAGCATCCTGAAGCACGATCCGGACGCGATCGTGATCAACAGCTTCTCGAAATACTTCGGCATGACTGGCTGGCGCCTGGGCTGGGCCATCGTGCCGGAAGCGATGGTACCGGTGATGGAGCGCCTGGCGCAGAACTACTACATCTGTCCTTCCGCGCCCACGCAGTATGCGGCGCTGGCCTGCTTCCAGCCTGAGTCGCTGGCGGTATGCGAGGAGCGCAGGGCCGACCTGGCGCGCCGCCGCGACCTGATCGTACGCGGACTGAAACGCATCGGCCTGGAGGTGCCGGTGGAGCCGGACGGCGCCTTCTACGTCTATATCGACGTCAGAAAAACGGGTTTGAACTCCATGGACTTTTGCGAGCGCGCGCTGCACGAAGCCCATGTGGCGCTCACGCCGGGCAATGACTTCGGCGTATGCTCGGCCGCCGACCACGTGCGCCTTTCATACGCAGCCTCCACCAGCGAACTGGAACTCGCCATCACCCGTCTCGCTCCCTTCATTGAGAAGCTCCTGTAACCGTAG
>DASWYX010000598.1:0-2824 GCA_036404755.1 Pseudoduganella sp. | reverse complement strand
GTCCATCACCCGCCCTCCTGCAGGCGCTTCAACGCCGGCTGAAAGATCGCAGGCGGCTGCCGTGCTGGCAATCCGTCCGCTCCGAAGATGCCCGACGCTTCCAGCCAGGCCGCGAACTCCGGCGCGGCACGCTTGCCCAGCAGCCTGCGCGCGTAAAGCGCATCGTGGAAGGACGTGCTCTGGTAGTTCAGCATGACGTCGTCCGCACCGGGCACACCCATCACATAGGTCACGCCGGCGGCAGTCAGCACCGTCAGCAGGACGTCCATGTCATCCTGGTCCGCTTCGGCATGGTTGGTGTAGCAGATGTCCACGCCCATGGGCAGGCCCAGCAGCTTGCCGCAGAAGTGGTCTTCCAGCCCGGCGCGGGTGATCTGCTTGCCGTTGTACAGGTATTCGGGGCCGATGAAGCCGACCACGCTGTTCACCAGCAGCGGTTCGAAGCGCCGGGCGACCGCGTAGGCGCGCGCCTCGCACGTCTGCTGGTCCATGCCGTGGTTGGCGGACGCCGACAGCGCACTGCCCTGCCCCGTTTCAAAGTACATCACGTTATTGCCCGCCGTGCCGCGGCCCAGCGACAGCGCGGCCTGGCGCGCTTCGTCCAGCAGGGCGAGGCTGACGCCGAAGCTGCGGTTGGCCGCCTCGGTGCCGGCAATCGACTGGAACACCAGGTCCACCGGTGCCCCGCGCTCAATGGCTGCGAGCGTGTTCGTCACATGGGTCAGCACGCAGGACTGGGTGGGAATGGCGAAGTGGCTGATGATCTCGTCCAGCATCGTAAGCAGCTGGATCACCTGGGCCACGTTATCGGTGGCGGGATTGATGCCGATGACGGCGTCACCGCTGCCATAAAGGAGCCCATCGAGAATGCTGGCGGCGATGCCGCTCGCATCGTCGGTCGGGTGATTCGGCTGCAGGCGGGTGGACAAGGTGCCGGGCAGCCCGAGCGTATTGCGAAAGGACGTGGTGACCTGGCATCGGGTAGGCGCCAGGATCAGGTCCTGGTTGCGCATGATCTTGCTCACCGCCGCGGCCATTTCCGGCGTGATGCCCGGCGCCATGGCGGCCAGCGTGCCGGCACCCATGGCTTCGTCCCGCAGCCAGTTGCGCAAATCGCCGACGGTCAGGTGACGGATGGGCGCGAAGGCCGCAGCGGAATGGCTGTCCATGATCAGCCGCGTGACTTCGTCATCCTCATACGGCACCAGGGCTTCATTGAGGAAGGCTGTCAGCGGCAGGTCGGCCAGCGCCATCTGCGCAGCCACGCGTTCCTCCGCGCTGGACGCGGCAACGCCCGCCAGCAGGTCGCCGGAACGGGCCGGCGTGGCCTTGGCCATCAGGTCCTTCAAGTCGCGGAAGACGTAAGTCGTTACGCCCACCGCGTGGCTGTATTTGCCCATCGCATTACTGCGGAGCGCCCGGCTCCATATAGACCAGCTCCCACACGTGGCCATCGAGGTCCTCGAAGCCGTGCGCATACATGAAGCCATGGTCCTGCGCCGCACGCGGCACCTTGCCGCCCGCCGCCACGGCCTTGCGCACCAGGTCATCGACTTCGGCGCGGCTGTCGCAGGTCAGGCAAACCAGCACCTCAGTCGCTTCCTTCGCATTGACGATAGGCTTGTTCGTGAAGCCCTTGAAGAAAGCCTCGGTCAGCAGCATCGCATAAATGCTGCCATCGTTGATGATCATGCTGGCCGCATTCTCGTCGGTGTACTGGGGATTGAAGGTATAGCCCAGCGCAGCGAAGAAGGCTTTCGACTTTTCCAGGTCCTTGACCGGCAGGTTGACAAAGATTTGCTTGTTCATGACGTCCTCACTTTAGGTTGGTTGGTATAAGCACGACGAACCTGCCCGCTCATATTCGACAAATTGCCGATATTTTTCTTCATGCACGCATGATAGATTGGCCGGTCGTCACAAACAACCACAAGGAAAAAATGAAAACCCTGACATATGTGTTAGCCCTGGCCACCCTTGCCACCGGCTGCGCCGGATTCGAAATCACTGCCGACGGCGCCCCGGAAAAGGAAGAGAAAGTCGAAGTCACCGGCAGCCTCATTCCGCGCAAGCAGCCGAAAGGCATCGAAGTCGTGGGCAAGGAAGGGTTCGAGAAGGCGATGGACAACGCCAATATCTCCAACGGGATGCAGCGCTGATCCGCCGCATCCCGGCTGTGGTCAGTACGCTTCCAGCACCGTGAGGAACTGGCGTAGCCACTGTGGATGTGCGGGCCAGGCGGGCGCCGTGACGAAATTTCCGTCGGTGATCGCCTGGTCCATTTCAAGCGCAATGAATTCGGCGCCAGCCAGCCTTACTTCGGCCGCGCAGGCAGGATAGGCCGAGATGCGCTTGCCGTCGATCACGCCGGCTGCGGTCAGGATTTGGGCGCCGTGGCAGATGGCCGCAATCGGCTTGCCGCTGCGGGCGAAGCCCTGCACCAATTCCAGCACCTGCGTGTTCATGCGCAGGTATTCGGGCGCGCGTCCGCCGGCGATCATCAGCGCGTCGTAGCCATCGACCTTGGCATCGTTGAAGCTCGCATTCAATGTGAACAGGTGGCCGGGTTTCTCGGTGTAGGTCTGGTCACCTTCGAAGTCGTGAATGGCGGTCTTGATCTTCTCTCCGCTCTTCTTGCCCGGGCATACGGCGTGCACGGTATGGCCCACCATCTGCAGTGCCTGGAACGGCACCATCGTTTCGTAGTCCTCCGCAAAATCGCCAGTCAGAAACAAGATTTTCTTCGCGTTCATCGGTCTCTCCTTGCTTAAGGTGATCAGGACCTGAACAGCTTACGCGCAAAACGACTATATTGAAACGTGTA
>DASWYX010000597.1:0-4226 GCA_036404755.1 Pseudoduganella sp. | reverse complement strand
AACAACTCACTCTTGTTCAGGCACCGGCTTTTGGGACAGGCGCCAGCGGATCAGGCCCATGGAGTAGAGACCGAAATAGCCGACCAGCAGGCCGAAGGTGATGACGGTGAAGGGGTGCTGCATGACCTGGTCGTGCCGGATCACGCGGGGAAATTCGGACTGGCGGTTGATGTAGAACTCGACCGCGATCTGCAGCACGCGCGCGGTGAACAGCATGCAGATGACCATGCCGGTGCGCACGGGCGGGAGGAAGAAGAAGCCGCGCGACGAGTTTTCGAAGCGCGTCTTTTTCAGCGCAAAGAAGGCCAGCCAGCCGCCGGCCACCACGGCTGCAGCGAGCATGGATAGTGCAGGGGGATTGGCCGTCATCGAGCTGGCGGAAGCGGCCAGCGCGATCGGGAAGAACAGGGCGCCCGACCAGTGCCGCCACATCACCGATTCCTGCTTCGTGAACAGCATGCGCAGGCGATTGTAGATACGCCACACCAGCAGCGGGATCAGGATGAGCAAAACAACGGTCGTAACGGTCAGTTCCATAAGCGGCGTTCGTGCGGAAAAGAGCGATTGTACATTGCGGCGTAAAATAGCCACTCAAGCCCAGCCAACGAGGGAGCTTCAGCCATGGACAAACCCCCAGTTCACGCCCACCGCGCGCCGGACCTGCCCGTGCCCGTCGACGAGCCCGTGCCCGAGCCGCAACCCGCCCATCCGCATCACCCGCACTCGCCAGTGCAGCAGGAAGATCCGGTGCCCGACCATAAACCCGAAGCGGATTAGTCGAACGGATTAGTCGAACGCCCAGGTGTAAAGCACGTCCAGCGCATTATTGGTGCCGGTCTGGAATTGCAGCGTGAAGCGCGGATTGAGCTTGTAGCGCAGCTTGACCAGGCTGGTCGCCGTGCCCGCGCCCTGTTCGAAACTCAGATAGGCGCGTGAGGACAGTTTCTTGCCCACCGTAACCACGGTGCTCTCCAGCCCTTTCGCCTGGGACACGCCGAGCTCGTCCAGCCCGACCTTGTTGGCCAGGCTGCCGCCGCCCTTGCCGCCGAACAGCGCGGCGGCGGCCGTACCGAGCAGGCCCATTTCGTTGCCGGCCATGTCTGCCATGCCGTGGCCCAGCACCAGCCAGGCCAGCTTTTCGCTGTCCGGCACGGAAGGCGTGGACACCAGCCGCGCCACCGGCGCCAGCGCCGTGCCGCGCACTTCCACGCCGGCTTCCACATTGGTTTCCGTCAGCTCCTCGCCTTCGGGGCGCTTGCGCACGGCGCGGATGTTCAGGCCCGGATTGTCGTAAGCGCCGGTGAAGTTGATCACGCCGCGCTCGATCGCAAGTTTTTGTCCGTACGCCGCATAGGTGCCGCTGACCACGCGGATGCTGCCGTTGATGCGCGGCGTGCGGCGCTCGGTCATGCGCACACGCACGGCGCCCGCCAGCTGGGCATCGAGACCTTTCCCTTTCAGGAAGAAGTCGTCGCCGAGGTCGGCCTCCACATCCATGTTCAGCGGCGTGGCCTGGGCGGTGGACTTGACGGTGGGCTTGTCCTTGCCGAGGATCACCACGTCGTCGCTGATGGTCGGCGCATCCTGCGACGGCAGCTCGATGCTGGCGCGGTCGGCGCGGAATTTGCCGTCCAGCGCGAAGTGCCTGGCGTCGCGCACCAGCGTGCTCTGGCCCGTGACCACCAGCGTGCGGTCGGGGCGGGACAGCACTTCCAGCTTGTCCGCATTCAGTTTCAGGTCCATCGTCGCTTCGGCGTTCGCCATGCGCAGCCAGCCTTCCGCTTGCGCGCTGCCGCTATTGCCTTCGAAGCGCAGGCGCTGCAGCTGCAGCTGATCGCCGGCCACGCGCGCCTGCAGTTGCCCATTGCGCAGGCGGACGCCCTGGTCGGGCCAGTTCACGACCAGCTGCTGGCCGCTGACTTCACCGTCCAGCGCAGGGTTGGCGATCGTGCCTTGTCCACTGAAATTGGCCTTCAGTGCGCCGTCCAGTTCCAGGCCATCGACGCCTGCCAGCGGCGACAGCCAGGCGATCGAGGGCATGTTCACGTTGCCGCTGACGGTCAGGGGACTGTCGCTGGGGATGCGGCCGTTCTGCAGTTGCGCGGTGGCGTTCAGCCTGGCCTGGCCGGTGCGCGCGCCATCCAGTTCCGCCTGGGCGCGCAGGGCGTTGCCTTGCACGCTGAGGCGCGCGTCCAGCGTGCGCAGGCCGAGCGGGATTGGCTTGCTGCCGCCGGTTACGGTGATGTCGCCTTTTTCGCGCAGCACGTGCACGTAGCCGTCGACGGCCGGCGCGGCGCCTTTCGCTGCCGGCGCCACCAGTTCGATGGACCAGTCGGCGCCCAAGGTCATCGTGCTGGCGACGTTGCTGCGCCATGCGTCCGACAATTGCGCGAGGTAGCTGGCGTTCACGCCGCTGGCCAGGCCGCGGCTGCGCCATTTGCTGCCGTTCTTTTCCAGCGACTCGATGCGGATGCCGCCTTCGGGCAGGGCGATCGTGGCGCCGCCCAGCGCGAGCTGCTCGGGTTTCGCCAGTCCGGCCAGGCCGTGTCCTTCCGGGCCTGCGATGCGCAGCGGAGCCGGCGATTGCAGGGTAAAGGCGAAGCGGCCGCGGTTTTGCAGCGCTTCGATGCTGCCGTTCCAGTTGTCCTTGCCGAAGGCGCCGCGCAGTTTTGTGGTGGCGTCGAAATCGGGACTGGTGGCTGTCAGTTGCAGCGTGTGGGCGGCGCCCGTGCCGGATGCCTGCAGGCGGGCGCGGTCGATGCTCGTGCCGCCGCTAGCGCTTGGCGCCGAGTAGCCCAGCAGGTCGATGTCGGCTGTGAGCGGGTCGCTGGCGCCGATGGTCGTCGCGCCTTGCGACGTTGTGAGGCCGATCGTGGCGCTGGCCTTCATCGCTTTCAGGCGCTGCTGGCCGGGCAGGCGCAGGTTGCTGGCGTCCATGCTCATGCCCAGCGTGACCTTGTCCGCGCTGCCGGATGCGTAGCCGGTGCCGCGCACGACGCCGGCAAAGTCCGGGCCCAGGCTGGCCAGTTGCGGCGCGTCGATTTTCCAGTCCAGCCGGTCCTTGGCGCCGCCGAAGCCGCCTTTTGCCTGCAGCGTGTTGGGGCCGAGGTGCAGGTCCACGTCCGCGTTCTCGACGTGGACGCTGGTCGCGGCTACCTTCGCGTAGCCGGTCAGCGGGGCCGAGCCCAGCGTGGATGGCTGCAGGCGCAGGTCGGCATTCACGCGCCAGTCGTTCGACAGCCTGCCATTGGCGCTGAAGTCCGCGTTCACGCTGCCGGCCGTTGGCGCGCCAAAAGCGGCCGGGTTGATTTTCGTTGCGCTGCCCGCGACCTTGAACTCCGGCGCGCGCTGCTTGCCCGTCCCCGACAGCCACAGCTCGCCGCTCGCCTTGATCACCCCTTCCGCATTCCGCGCCACCCCCGCCGCCCCGCGCCCGCCCCCCTGCGCCGCCTGCTCCGCCGCCTTCGCCGCAGCTCTCGCCACTTTTGCCGACGCACCGTCCGTTCGCTGCGCGGCAACCTGCGTGTCTCCCGGCCTTGCCGGCGGCGCCTTGGCGGCAGCGACGGTGTCGGCCGACGCTGGGGCGATTGCTGGCGGCGCGTCGGTGCCTGCTGCGCCGCGTTTGCTGCGCGTTGACGCAGTGGTTGCCGCAGTGGGCGCGGACGGCGTGGCGGAGGCCTTGCGGGCGGTGGTGGCCGGCGCTGCGGCCGAGCTGCCGGGCGATGCGCCCGCGAAGGCGAGGGCGCGCGATTCGGCGGTGAAGCTGGTGCGGGGAGCCGCGTAGCCGCCGGTGGCCGTGCCGGAGGCGGTGAGGATGCCTTGCAGCCGGCTGTCGAGTGCCGAAAGCTGGCGGCCGTCGAATTGCCAGGCCAGCTGCTCGCCGGGCAGGCCGAAGGCGCCGCGTGCGGTGGCCGTGTTCGGGCCGATGGCCAGGTTGACGTTGATGCCGCTCAGGTGCCTGGCGTCCGCCAGCAGCTTGCCCTCGCCGGACACGGGCTGGTTCATGGCGCGGCTGGGCTTGATCTTGAAGGCCAGCACGGCGTGCCAGTCCGGCACGAGCTTGCCGGAAGCCTGCGCGTCGATGTTCAGGTCCGCTGCCGGATAGGCGCCCAGGGCGGACGGATCGAAGTGGCTGGCGACGGCGTTGACCTTGAAGGCTTTGTCTTCCTTCAGGCTGGCCTGTCCCGTAAGCGTGACGCTGCCCTGCTTTGCCTGCAGGCGCGCCT
>DASWYX010000596.1:0-9271 GCA_036404755.1 Pseudoduganella sp. | reverse complement strand
TGTACACCGGGCACCTCGGCACGCTGACCTGCCAGCGTTACGAAGAGTGGCCGCAGCTGCTGGAAGATGTGCAGGCGGCGCTGGCGCGCGGCGAATACGCCGTGTTCACGGGCAGCTATGAGCTGGGCCATCACATCGTGGATATTCCTGCGCGCGATGCCGGCATGCCGCTGGCGCGTGTGCTGCGCTTCCAGCAAAGCGAAGTGTTGACGCAGGCCGAAGTCGGCGCCTGGCTGGCTACGCTGGCGTCGGAGCATCCCGGTCCGGCCGGCGTGGCCGATATCCGCGCCAATGTCAACGAAGCGCAATTCGTCGACGCCATCGAACGCATCCGCGACTACATCGCGGCCGGCGACACCTACCAGGTCAACTACACCTTCCGCCTGCGCTTCGATGCCTTCGGTTCCCTGTTCGGCCTTTACGAGCGCCTGCGCGCGCGCCAGCCCGTACCCTATGGCGCGCTGATCGCACTGGATGACGGCAGCGCCATCGTATCGCTGTCGCCCGAGCTGTTCGTTCGTCATGAAGCGGGCACGCTGACGGCGCGCCCCATGAAGGGCACGGCGCCCGCCGCCCTGCCCTCGCCCGAAATGCCGGAGGTGGACGGCGAGAACGCGCGCCGCGCCGCGGCACTGGCCGCCGATGCCAAGAACCGCGCCGAGAACCTGATGATCGTTGACCTGCTGCGTAACGACATCAGCCGCGTCGCCGCCACCGGCAGCGTGCAGGTGCCGAAGCTGTTCGAGGTGACCCGCTTCTCCAGCGTGCTGCAGATGACGTCCACCGTGAACGCCCGGCTGCGCGAAGACGCCACGCTGCACGACATCTTCACCGCCCTCTATCCCTGCGGCTCGATCACGGGCGCGCCCAAGCGCCGCACGATGGAAATCATCGCCGAACTGGAACCGGACCCGCGCGGCATCTACACTGGCGCCATCGGCTGGTTCGATGCACCGCTCGATCCTTCGCGCCCATTCGGTGACTTTTGCCTGAGCGTGCCGATTCGCACGCTCTCCCTGCAGCCGCCCGTGAACGGCGTGCGCCGCGGCGAGATGGGCGTCGGCGCGGGCATCGTCTATGACAGCAATCCGCAGGAGGAATTCGCCGAGTGCCAGCTGAAGGCACGCTTCCTCACCGGCCTGACGAACGATTTCGAATTGTTCGAGACCATGTACGCCACGCGTGAAACCGGTGCGCGTCATCTCGAAAGGCATATGCAGCGGCTGGGCGCGTCCGCGCGCTACTTCGGTTTCGCCTGGGATGAGGCGGCGGCCCGCGCTTATGTCACGCTGGCCTGCCAGTCGCTGCCGCCGGGCGTGCCGCACCGCCTGCGCCTTGCCACCAACCACGCCGGCGCTTTCGTGGTGCAGACGGGCGAACTGAAGCCCCTGCCGGAACCGGTGGGCGTGCTGCTGGCGGAAGACAATATGGACAGCAGCGAGCTATTCCTGCGTCACAAATCCACGATGCGCGAACGCTACGACGCAGCGTGGAAAGCCGCCGAAGCGCAAGGCGCCTTCGACCAGCTGTTCTTCAACGAGCGCGGTGAATTGACGGAAGGTGGGCGCAGCAATGTCTTCATCAAGCTTGGCGGCCGCTGGGTGACGCCGCCTTTGGCCGCAGGCCTGCTGCCGGGCGTGATGCGCGCCGTGATCCTCGATGCATGGAACGCGGAAGAACGCACGGTCACGCGCGACATGCTGGCCAGTGCGGAGGACATCGTGCTGTGCAACGCGCTGCGCGGCGCCCTCCGCGCGAAGATCCTATAGGTCGACCAGCATTTCGAAGCCGCCGTAGATCATGCGCTTGCCGTCGAAGGGCATTTCCTTCGGGTCCATCATCTCGGCCATGCGCGGGTCCTTCATCACTTTCTCGTTGATCTCGTCGCGCGCGGCACGCGATGGGAAAACGATCCACGAGAACAGCACAACTTCATTTTCCTCCAGCTTCACGGCGCGCGGGAAGGACGTGACTTCGCCAACCTTCACGTCGTCCGCCACGGTTTCGCGGAACTGCAACGCGCCGTGCTCGCGCCAGATGGCGCCGCACTTTGCCGCCATCGTGCGGTACTTCTCCAGGTTTTCCTTCGGTACGGGTACGATAAATCCATCAACGTAAGCCATGGCCGCCTCCGGTCAGTGGAAAAGCCCAGCTTATGCCACACAATTGGACGTTACAAGAAATGCTTTCCGGTAAGCTCCGGGCGTGGTGGACACGATGCGGCGGAAGTGATGGCGCAGCGATTCCTCGGAACCGAAACCGGCCTTTTCCGCCACTTGCGAGAGGGCGATGTCCGGCGATTCGAGCAAGTCCTTGGCGATGGCGACGCGCTCGCGTGTCAGCCACTCGATGGGTCCCATGCCGGTAGCATCCTGAAATTGACGCTGCAGCGTGCGTGCGCTCATGGCCGCGCGCTCGGCCATGCTGGCGATGGTGTGCGGGCCGGCCGGATTGCTGCGCAGCCAGTCCATCAACTTCGATAGCCGCCCCTGCTCGTCATGCGCCATGGGGCGCGGCAGGAATTGCGCCTGGCCGCCTTCGCGATGCGGCGCGACCACCAGGCGCTGCGCCACCAGGTTGCCGACGCGCGCACCGTAATCGCGGCGGACCAGATGCAGCAGCATGTCCAGCCCCGCCGCCGAACCGGCGCTGGTGATAACTTGTCCGTTATCCACATACAGATCGTCTTCCTGCACGATGATCCGGGGGAAGCGCTTCGCCAGGCGCTCGGCGTAGCGCCAGTGCGTGGTGGCGCGCTGGCCGTCCAGCACACCGGCCGCGGCCAGCACGAAGACGCCGGAACAGATCGAGCACAGGCGCGCACCGCGCGCATGCGCCTTGCGGATCAGCGCCAGCAGCGCTTCCGGCGGCGGCTCGTCGGCATGGCGCCAGCCGGGGATGATGATGGTGTCCGCCTTTTCCAGCAGTTCAGGCGCATACGGCGCCTGCACCGTGATGCCACCCATCGCGCGGATCGGCCCCGGCTCCGCCGCGCAGACGGCGAAGTCATACCAGTCCACGCCGAGTTCCGGGCGGTCCAGGGCGAACAATTCGACCGTGCAGCCGAATTCGAAGGTACAGAGGCGATCATAGGCGAGCGCCACGACAAGATGTTTGGTCATGGCGTGATCTTAACGCATATTGGCGGTCGCGCCAGTGCCGGGCAGGGGCAAAATTTTCGACAATGCATGCATGGCGGATCGAACGTTCGCCCTGCAGCGTAGGGCGGATCATTGATCCGCCGTCTCAACCAATACCGGAGAACCCAACAATGTCCATCGTCACTGAAATCGCCGCGGCCCCGAGCCCCGAAGCCCTGACCCACTTCGAATCCTCGCTGCGCTTCGAAACCGACTGCTGGGACGTGCACAGCGTCATGAACACGCCGCAGCAGGATTTCGTCCTGCTCGACGTGCGCGGCACGGAGAAATACGACGCCGGCCACATCCCCGGCGCCATCGACCTCGCCCACCGCAAGATCGTCGCCGGCAAGCTGGCCGCCTACCCGGCCGAAACGGTGTTCATCACCTACTGCGCCGGCCCCCACTGCAACGGCGCGGCGCGCGCAGCGATCCGGCTGGCAAAGCTCGGCCGCCCGGTGAAGATCATGACCGGCGGCATCACCGGCTGGCTGGACGAAGGCTTCGAACTCGTCAGCGGTGCAGAAGCCGCCGCGGCATAAAAATCAGCTTGCCAGCGCTTTTTCGACCGCGCCGACCAGGGCCTTGTCGCCTGGCGTGACCTTGCTCGGGAAGCTTTCGATCACATTACCTTTGCGGTCGATCAAATATTTGTGGAAATTCCAGGCCGGGGTCTTGCCTGTCGCCTGAATCAGCTTAACGTAGAAGGGATTGGGCGACGAACCGGACACCACAGACTTGGCGAACATCGGGAACTTCACGCCATAGGTGTTATAGCAAAAGTCCGCGATTTCCTTGCTGCTGCCGGGTTCCTGCTTGCCGAAGTCGTTGGACGGGAAACCCAGCACCACCAGGCCTTTCGGCGCGTACTTGGCATACATGGCTTCCAGGCCTTCGTACTGGTTGGTGTAGCCGCAGTAGCTGGCGGTGTTCACCACCAGGATCACCTTGCCGGAGTACTGGCACAGGTCCTGCGGTACGTCGTCCTGCAGGCGGTTGAAGGTTTGCTTCAGGATGGCCGGGCAGGATGCGGACTGCACGGCTGCCGGGGAACCGGGCATGGCTGGCGTGGCGTTTTGCGCCATCACAGCGCCGGCGGCGCCGAGGCCCAGGGCGGACAACGCGGCAAACTTGGCAAGGGTAAGGGACATGGGCTTCCTCATGTAGGTTCGTGAAGAATCCGATTGTATTCCAATACTCAGGAGGCTACATGACGAGCAAGTTACTGATCGGGACCCTGGCCCTGCTCCTGGTGCTACTGGCGGCGCCTCTGCAGGCGCAGGCCGTGCCGCTGCCCGCCCTGAAGACCACCCAGCTATCCGTTTCCGGACTTTCCTCCGGCGGCTATATGGCCGTGCAGTTCGACGTGGCCTTCTCCGCCAGCGTGATCGGCGCCGGCATCGTGGCGGGCGGCCCCTATTTCTGCGCGCGGGCGAGCGTCGGCACCGCAACCTCGGTCTGCAGCTGCACGGGCTTCGGCGTTTGCCAGGTCAGCCCGGGCGGTACGGACGTGGCGGACCTGGTCGCGAAGACCGGCCAGAACGCCGCCAGCGGCGCCATCGACGGCACCGCCCACCTGGCCAGCCACCGCATCTGGCTCTTCTCCGGCACAGCGGATAGCCTGGTGCCCCAGGCCGTGATGACCGACCTGGAAAACTATTACAAGAACTACCTGCCGCCGGCCCAGATCAGCTTCAAGAAAAACCTGCAGGCGCAGCACGCAATGCCGACGGACTTCTTCGGCAACAGCTGCACCACGCTGTCTTCACCCTACATCAACAATTGCGGCTATGACGCCGCGGGCCAGCTGCTGCAATGGATCTATGGGCCCCTGGCCCAGAAAACCGGCAATACGCCGGCCGGCAGCTTCGTGCAGTTCGACCAGTCCGAATTCCTGCCCAGTCCCGCCAGCCATGGCATGGCGCCCAGCGGCTACCTGTACATTCCACCCGGCTGCGCAGGCGACGCGTCCTCATGCAAGCTGCACGTAGCCTTCCACGGCTGCAAGCAGGATGCCGCCACCATTGGCGACAGCTATGTGCGCAACGCCGGCTACAACGGCTGGGCGGACGCCAACCGCATCGTCGTCCTCTACCCACAAGCGGCCGCCGTGCCGCCGCTGACCAATCCCAATGCGTGCTGGGACTGGTGGGCCTACGACGACGCCAACTACGCGGCGAAAACCGGCCGCCAGATGCAGGCCGTGAAGCGCATGACCGAGCGCCTGATGGGCGCCGGTGGAGGCAATCCGCCCCCGCCGCCGCCTCCGCCGCAGCAGTGCATTACTGCCTCGAACTCCGCGCACGTGCAGGCCGGGCGCGCCTACGACAAGTTCTTTTTCGCTTATGCAGTCGGCTCTAACCAGAGGCTGGGCCTCGACTTCAGCCTCTTCCATACGACGCTGAAACGCACGGCGCCGAATTACTACGTGGTCGGCGCCTGCCCCTGACGCGACGGTCCTGCGGCTGGCTACTTGATCTTGATCTTGTCCAGCCCCGGCGCGGGCGGCGGAAATTTCAGCTTCATTCCCTGCATGGTTTCGAGCAGGATCCTGGCGACGACCAGGTTGCGGTGCGGCTTGGAGTCTGCCGGTACGATATACCACGGCGCCTGGTCAGTGTCCGTTTCCATAATCGCTGCCTCATAGGCACGCAGGTAGTCACTCCAGTATTCGCGCTGCTTCAGGTCTTCCGGGTCGAACTTCCAGTGCTTCTCCGGATTGTCCAGGCGCGCCTGCAGGCGCTGCCGCTGTTCTTCCTTGGAGATGTGCAGGAAGATCTTCACGATCGTGGTGCCGGTTTCCGTCAGCATGCGCTCGAAATCGCGGATCTGCGCATAGCGCCGCTTGCACTCGGCCAGGTTGATCATGCCCATCACGCGGGTTATCAGCACCTCTTCGTAATGGCTGCGGTTGAAGACCGCTATCTCGCCCAGCTGCGGCACCTCGCGGTGTACGCGCCACAGGTAATCGTGGGCGGCTTCAATTGCCGTCGGCGCCTTGAAGCCTACCGCGCGCAGGCCCATGGGGCTGATCCTGCTGAACAGGGCGCGCACGGTGCCATCCTTGCCGGATGTATCGGTGCCCTGCAATACGATCAGCAGCTTCTTCTTGCGCTCGGCGAAAAGCTTCTCCTGCAGCTCGGCGATCCCCTCATGCATCTCCTGCAGCAAGTCCTCGTGCTTGTCGTCCGCGCCGTGCGGCCCCGCTGCATCCTTGTCGCGCAGCTTCAGTTTTGACGGGGCCCTGTATTGTGCTATCGCCTTCATCCTGTCGCCTCCTTTGTCCGCCGACGATAACACATGAGATTGTAAGCAGGTGTAAAGACCGTCAACTGTGCCGGGGCCGGCGTCGTTTTTTGCTCAGTAGCACAGCAGTAATTAAACGCCGGAAACGATTTATATCATTTAGGAGAATACTCATGAAGAAGACCATCGCCACCCTGATCGCCGGCCTGTTCGCAAGCGCTGCATTCGCGCAGACTCCCGCTCCAGCCACCGCTCCCGCTGAAGCAGCCAAAGCCCCCGCAACCGCCAGCGCCGGAGCGAAGGTAGAGAAGTCCAAGCACCATCATAAGACCGAGAAGGCCGGAAAGACCGAGAAGGCGAAGGAAGTCGCTCCAGCCGCTCCTGCCGCGGCGCCAGCAGCCGCAGCCACTGCCGCACCGGCAGCCGCACCGGTCGCAGCCAAGTAAGCCTAGCGCATAGCCAGCCCTGCGGCCCGATAGCCCCACCAGGACGCCTCCTCGAAGACCGAGAAACCACTCAGGTCGGAGTGGGCGAAGAGGATGGGGCCATCGTGTTCCCGCAGGGCTTGCAGGCCCGCATTGCTGCGGAATCCCGGCTGCGGAATCGCCATCGCGTGAGCACGCAAGGTGATGTCCACACGCTCCACGTTCGTCGTGAACCGCGCGCCATACGCTTCACGCAAATCCGAGCTGGCCAGCGCCAGCAACTCTTCCCCGCTCGCTGACTGCATCCAGCGCCTTGCCTCTGCCGGCTCCCGGTCGGATAGCGCCGTATAGGCCGTGAACACGGTCTGCTCCGGCGGCGTGACGCGGATGTCCTGGTGGGTTGACACCACGTAGCCCAGCCCCTGTCCCCCATACACCACGTTGTCCCACGAAAGCGGCGCCTGCGCCAGTTCGGACGGGAAGCGCTTCATCAGGAAATTCGCCACCAGCCATGGAGCATGCTGCGGCTGGTGCCGCGCCACGTCGAAGCCGGCCGGCATCGGCTGCACAATCCGCGACGCAACGTGCAGCGGCATCGCACAGATAGCCTTGCGCGCACGCACCGTGAAAGTCCGCGGCTTGCCGCCCTCCAGCACAAAGCAAAGCGCCTCCACGCCCACTGCCGGCGCGCCTGCCGCTGCCGACGCCGCAGCCCCGGTCACGCTTCCCGTAGCCGCGCTGCCGGCTGCCCGCAACGACACCGCCGTCCCGGCAATCCGTCGCGCCTGCGCCTGGCGCTCCATCCCGCTGGCGAGCGCCTGCAAGCCCTCCGGCCATGTCAGCCACGCGCCCTGCTCCGCATTGGCCGCCTCCGCGCCGCGCCCGCAGAAATAATGCAGGCCTGCCCAGGCGGACACCTTGCCGCTCGCCGCACCGTAATCGTCGCGGCAGCAGTAATCCAGGTACCAGCGCAATGAAGGCGACCGGTAGCCCTCGCGGTCCAGCCACTGGGCGAAACTGAGCGCATCGAGCTTCAGCCACTCCGGATCGCTGGAGCAGGCAGCCGTCGGAAAAGTGAATACGCGCCGGCCATCGCTGCCCCGCGCCTCGCGCAAGGCCGTCACCTGCGCCAGGAAGCGCCGATGCTCGACCAGCTCCACCTCCGGCACGCCCTCATGCGGCAAGATCCCCTCCTGCCAGACGCCTTTGAAAAGCAGGCGCTCTTCCGGCGCATGCAGCAGATAGCGCTCATCGTAATAAGGCCGCGCGGCCGACGCGTCGCGCAGGATCACGCCCAGGTCAGCCAGGATTTCCCGCACATGAAAGCAATCCTGCGACGGCAGCGGCAAGTAATGCGCTCCAGTGGGATAGCCCAACTCCCCGAAGCGCCCTCCGGCCGCATTGCCATAAAGCTCCGGCCCGTCGAGCATGAGGAAATCGCCATGGCCATCCTTGCGCAGCTTCCAGGCCGCCGTTTGCGCGGCGATGCCGGAGCCGAGAATCAGCACATCGGTTTCCAGCACCTGCGACGACGGCGGCAGCGCGCCATGATCGCGCAGGAAGTGGCCTTCGTCGCGCCCCGGCGCCAGCACGCGCGGCGTGACCTCCTGCCAGCGACGAAAGACGGCAAGGCCCGCGCCGGCAACCGCGGCGGCGCCGGCCCAGGCAAGGAACGAGCGGCGCAGCATCAGCGGATCACCCTGCGCCAATCCTGCTCGAACTCGTGCACCAGCGATTGCGTATTCAGCCGGTTCGGTTCCATGGCCAGCGGCTTCATATCCGGCGGGAAGGCAAACATCTCGCGCGTGGTCTGCGCATTCAGGTAGCGCATCGGGAGACGATAGGACTGCGGCGCCTTGTAATCCATCTGCGGCGACGCCAGGATGAAGCCCCACTCGCCGAATGAAGGCACGTAGGCGTGATATGGCCAGGTGCGCAGGCCCACTTCGCGCAAGGTCGCATCGATCGTCCAGTAAGCATGCGGCGCAAAGAAGGGAGACGTGGACTGCACCACCGCCAGCCCGTTCGCCGCCATATGCTTGCGCACCATGCCGTAGAACGGCACTGAATACAGCTTGCCCAGCGCGAAACTGGACGGATCCGGGAAGTCGATGATGACTGCGTCGAACACTTCGTCGGTATGCTCCAGCCACTGCGCGGCATCCGAATTGATCACCCGCGCGCGCTTGTCCGTCAGCGAGCCTTTGTTCAGCGCCACCAGTTCCTCGCGCTTGCTGAAGGCGGCTGTCATGGCCGGATCGAGATCCACCAGCGTCGCCTGCTCGACGTTCGGATAGCGCAGCACCTCGCGCAGCGCCAGCCCATCGCCGCCGCCCAGGATCAGCACACGGCGCGCCCAGGGCAGCGCTTCCATCACCGGATGCACCAGCGCCTCGTGATACCGGTACTCGTCGCGCGAGGAAAACTGCAGGTTGCCGTTGATGTAGAGCCGCAGGTCAT
>DASWYX010000595.1:0-32918 GCA_036404755.1 Pseudoduganella sp. | reverse complement strand
GATTGTCTCCCTATGGTTGCGGAGCCAAACCACTATACCGCGCCGCAGCACCCACCGCGCACTGATAGTGAAATGCAATGGCGCTACCAAAAGTGTAGCGCCTTTGCCGATCGATCAGCTCAGAGGGACGGTGATCGCCTTGCGAATCGCCACGCAGCGTGCATCTTCCTGGTGCGCCACCAGCAGCGCGCGGCGGGTGCCGGCCGACAGGTCCTTGTAGTCCTCGGCGGCCTTCGCCAGTCGCTGCACGCTGTCCGTGGTGCAGGCAGCCGGGATCATGCTGACGTTATAGGAACGCATGAAGACGGGACCGGCCGCCTTGTCCAGCACCGGCAGCTGCGCCAGGCGCTGGGCCGCGGTCTGTTCACCCAGCTTGTTCTGCGCGGCCGGATACATGGATTCCATCGCCGTGCGGATGCGCGAGAACGGCAGCTTGGTCTGCAGGTCGTTGATGCGGCCCAGCCACTCTTCCTTCACCTTCGCATCCGGACGCGCCACGGTGGCCGCCAGCGCGGCGGACTGGCCGGTATCCGACTTGTCCTTCTCCTGCTCGGCCGCCAGCAGCGCATCGGCGCCGGCATACCCCACGCTGTTCAGGTGAGCGATGATATTCCAGCGCAGATCCTGGCTCACGTTCAGGCCCTTGAGCTGCACGCTGCCATCCAGCAGGCCGGCCAGGCGCTTCTGCGCTTCCGGCGTGGTGGCGAAGTTCACATAGCTGCCGAACCAGCGGCGCTGGAAGTCGCCCGTGCTGGACTGGGCGCCCTTCCACGTCATCTGCTCCAGCGCGGCCACGGTCTTGCGGGCATAGGCCGATTCGGGAGCGATCTTGTCCAGGTAAGCCTTGGCGCGCGCAGTCTTGCCCAGCACATCGCCCAGCAGCACATAGTCCTTCTCGGCCGGCAGGTTATTCAGCACGGTCTGCAGGAAGTCGTTCAGCGGCAGCTCGCCGTCCCGCACGCCATCCCACATCGACTGCCACAGCATGGTGCGCAGCAGGGGATCTTCCACCTTGCTCAGGCTCTTGCGCGCGGTGGCGAAGGAGCGCTGGTCCAGCTTGGCCTTGACGAAGCCCCAGTCCTGGTAGTTCGGGTAGACCAGGTCCGGACAGGCGGCGCCCTTCAGCTCCGGCACGTCGGTGGCGGCGCCCTTGTAGGTCACGGCCAGCACCTTGTCCACCTTCATCTGCTTGCCCATCAGGGCCAGCTGCACGCGCTGCTCGCGCAGCACCGGGTACTGGGCGCTCGCGCTCTGCTGCAGGCTGAAGCTGCTGATCTTGCCGCCCGCGCAGCTGTAGTTCGAGGTCACGGTGTTGACGCCCGGCTGGTACAGCCATTCCTTCGTCCATTGCGACAGGTCGCGGCCGGCCGCTTCGCCCAGGCTGCCGATGAAGTCATCCAGCTTCGCATTCTTGAACTGGTACTTGACCAGGTAGTTGTGCACGCCCTTGCGGAAAGTCTCTTCGCCCAGCAGGTGGCGCAGCTGCTTCAGCGTGGAGGCGCCTTTCGAATAGGTGATGGCGTCGATATTGTCGAAGGCGTTCGCCGTGGACGGCACCGGCACTTCGATCGGATGCGTGGTCACTTGCTGGTCCTGCACGTAGGCGGCGGACTTGCCCTGTGAGTAGAAGTACTGCCAGCCATTCTTGAACTCCGTCGCTTCGGTCGTGGCCAGGGTGCCCATGAAGGAGGCGAAGCTCTCGTTCAGCCACAGGCCATTCCACCACTGCATGGTCACGAGGTCGCCGAACCACTGGTGGGCCATTTCGTGCATGATCACGCTGGCCAGGCTGTGACGCTCGCTGGCGGTCATCTTATCCTTGTGCATGAAGCCATGCTCGGCGAAGGTCACGGCGCCGGCGTTTTCCATCGCACCGTACAGGAAGTCCGGCACCAGCAACTGGTCGTACTTATCGTACTGGTAAGGGACGCCGAAGTATTCGTCGAACCAGGCCAGGCCCTGCTTGGTGAACTTGAACCATTCTTCCGGCTGGATCTGCGACGCCACCGACTGGCGCGCGAAGAGGCGCATCGGGTACCTGGCGCTATTGTCTTCCCATACCATGTACGGGCCGGCGTGCAGCGAGAAGTTGTAAGGACTCAGGATCTTCGAGACCGGGAAGGTCCAGCGCTTGCTGGCGCCCGCGTCTTCCACCTTCGTTTCACGCGTGGTGGAAACCACGGTCCAGTCGGCGGGCGCGGTCACGTTGACCTGGTAGGTCGCCTTCAGGTCCGGCTGGTCGAACAGCGCGAACATCTGGTGCGCGGCGGCGGGTTCGAAGTGAGAGTAGGTATATACGCGGCCATCGACCGGGTCCACCATGCGGTGCAGGCCTTCGCCGTTGGTGCTGTGCAGGCGCTCGTATTCCACGGTCACCGTGTTGCGGCCGGCGACCAGGTCGGCGGCGGCCAGCGTGATGAACCATTTGTTGTACTGCGGCTGGACTTCCTTGCCGTTGACGACCAGTTTCCTGATGGTGGCCTTGTCCAGGTCCAGCGTCAGCGGCTGGTCCTTGTCCTTCAGGTCGAACTGCACGGTGGTGGTGGCGGCGAAGCTTTCCTTGCCGGTCAGCGTGAAGTCCAGCACGTAGGCGACTTTCGACACGCGCGCGGAACGGGCGGCGGCATCGGCCTGGGACAGGTAGGGGTTCTCGGCGCGCTGGGGGACAGCATTGCTGTCCACTGCGAAGGCGCTGCCAGCGTAGCCGGCGCCGGCCAGGAATACGGATGCAACGGCCAGGGCGGCCGCGCGAGGCACGAATCTCGTCACTTTGTCTCCCTTGTAGTGAGTGTTAGTGTGCCCAGCCTCTTGGATTGGGCGGCGCAAAGAATACCACGGCCGGCGCGTGATAAGATCAATGGCATGAAGATCTCTTTCGAAACTCCCGACCAGCCCGAGGTCGTTTCCCTGATCGCCGACCTCGACGCCTACCAGCTGACCCTCTACCCTCCCGAGTCCGTGTATGCGCTGGACATGGCTTCGCTGAAGCAGCCGAACGTGCTGTTCGCCGTGGCGCGCTCGCCGCAGGGCGCGGCCGTCGGCTGCGGCGCGATTGTGGTGACGCCGGAATTCGGCGAGGTGAAGCGCATGTTCGTGTCCCCCGCCGCACGCGGACAGGGCGTGGCGCGCCGCCTGCTCGGCGCACTGGAGACGGAAGCGCAGCAGCGCGGCGTATCACGCTTCATGCTCGAAACGGGTCCGTACCAGCACGAGGCGCTGGCCCTGTATGAACGCCTGGGCTATGCACGGCGCGGCCCCTATGCCGATTATCCGGACGATCCCCTGAGCGTGTTCATGGAGAAGCGCGTGGCATGAGCACCGATCCGCTGACCGCCCTGCGCGACGCCACCCGCGCCTTTGCCGCTGAACGCGACTGGGAGCAGTATCACACGCCGAAAAACCTGGCGATGGCGCTGTCGGTCGAAGTGGCCGAGCTGGCCGAGCATTTCCAGTGGCTGCAGACCGGCCGGCCGGCGGAACTCGATGCCGCAACGCGCGAGGGCGTGCGCCAGGAGCTGGCCGATGTGCTGCTTTACCTGGTGCAGATCGCGGACAAGCTGGATGTGGACCTGTACGCCGCCGCGGTCGAGAAGATGAAGCTCAACGCGCTGAAATACCCAGCGCCCTGAGGATTTCGCGGCCGACGATCGCCCACGACGGGGAATCGGCCGACACTTCGTCGTAATGGCTGCCGCCTGGCAGCACCAGCACTTCCACTTCATCGCCCGCCGCCCGCGCGCGCGCCGCATAGCGCTCGCCCATGGCAAGCGGCGAAATCTCGTCGAACTCGCCATGAATCAGCACGGTGCGTGCGCCGCAGGGCAGCAGTTCGGCCGGCGAGGTATCGAGGAACACGTCCGGACGGTCTGGCGTCGGCACGCCCGCCAGCTGGGGCGTGGTGCGCTCGCAGCTGGTGCAGATCAGGCCTGCTTCGTTGCGCAGGTCTGCCAGGCCGCCCAGGCTGACCACCTGCGGCAAGGGCAGCGGATTTTCGCGCCAGGCGGCGCTCCAGGATGGCAGCTTGTGGCGCGAGGCTGCCCATTGCGCAAGATGTCCGCCGGCTGAATGGCCGACAACTACGATGCGCGACAGATCCAGCGCATGTCCGTCTGCGTGCTCGCGCAGCAGGTCCACAGCGCTTGCCACGTCCTGGTACATGCCGGGATAGCCGCCGCCTTCCTCGTCGTAGCGGCGGTATTCGATATTCCACACGGCCGCGCCTTGTGCCGCCAGCGCTGTGGCCATATTGCGCATTTGGCGAATGCCGCCGAAGTCCACCGTCCAGCAGCCGCCATGCAGCAGGATCACGACCGGATGCGGGCCGGGGCCCGGGCCCTGGCCTGCCGGCAGGAACAGCTCGACGAATTGCGATGGGGCGGGGCCGTAGGCGATATGCTTTTCCGGCGCGCGGCCGTCCAGGGCCAGGTAATCCTGCAGGGTCATTGCTGCGGGCATCGGTGACCTTCCTTCACATTGTTGCAATGGCGTGAAGGATGCCATAAGTCGCAGGCGGCGCACAGACGGCAGATCAAACGATCCGCCCTACGCCGCGCAGCAATTCATCGTTGCCACAACGTGTAGGGCGGATCATTGATCCGCCGTGCGTTAGCCGCCGCTGGCTCAGAACCTGAAGGAGGCGCGAGCGTAGTAATACCCCCCGTTGATGCCAAACGGCGAGAACGACGGATAAATCGTCACTGCCGAATTGTCCAGGTTTGCGCGATAAACGGCCAGCAGTTCCGGGTTCACCTTATCCGGATACTTGTTGAAGATATTATTGCCGCCCACCGTCAGCGTCCAAGCCTTATCGAGCTTGTAGCTGACCTCAAGATCCGTGATCGCCGTGTTGCCGATCTCGTTCTTGTACCACACCGCGCCATCCGGGCTGGCCCACTCGTGCGACTTGCCATACAGCGATTCGCGCAGGTTGACCGACCACGGCCCCAGTTTCCACAGCGCGCCCAGGTTGATGCGGGTCTTGGGCGACGCCGTCTCCAGGTGCGAGATCGCCTGCTCATCAAGCAGGGTTTGCGGCCGCAGCTGCACCGGCGCCTGGTTGATCTTCGTCACGCGCACCTCGTTCCAGTTGGCGGCGATCGACCAGTCCACACGGCCATAGTCCGCATAATTGGAATTCAGCGTGGTCACGAATTCCACACCGCGGCTGCGCGTGTTGACGGCGTTGGAGAAGATGTTGATACCAGTCTGCACCACCGTCGGATCGAGCACATTGCCGTTGGCCTGGATCGCGGCCACCACCGCCGGCGAATTGTCGGCGCCACCGGAGCCATACAGCGCGCCGGAACCGACAATGCGGTCGCGGATCTTGATCTGGTAGGCGTCCAGCGTGACGGCGAGATTGCTGGCCGGGTTCAGCACCATGCCCAGGCTCAGGTTGGTGGACGCTTCCGGCTTCAGGCCATCGACGCCGACCAGCTTCGCGCCCGGCGAATTCGGCGCCAGCTGCACGAAGGCGCTGCGCGGCGACACGTTGGTGGCCGAGTAGTACTGCTCCGCCAGCGTCGGCGCGCGGAAGCCGTTCGAGAACGTGCCGCGCAGGGCGAACATCGGATTGAAGTCGTAGCGGCTGGTCAGCTTGCCCACCTTGGCGTTGCCGAAATCGCTGAAATGCTCGTAGCGGCCGGCCAGGTCGACGGTCCAGTCGGCGACCGGCTTGACGATGAAGTTCAGATAGATCGCCTTGTTGTTGCGCGAATGCTTGCCGGCGTCCGTCAGCGAGAAGCCCGGATAGGACTGCGAACCTTCCTTGTAGCGCGAGGCGGGATCGCCGGCCTTGATCTCGTACTTGTCCTGGCGGTGCTCCAGGCCCAGGGCGAAGGTCAGCGGCGAGGCCAGGCCGAGCTCGAACTCGCGGCTGATGTCCAGGTTATTGGTCCACTGGCTGGCGATGAACTGGCCGGCCTGGAACACGGTCGGGGTGTAGCCGGTGTCGTTGTAGAGCGATACGTTGCCGGAATCTTCCACGCCGATACGCGACTTGTCGCGGCCATAGGTGGAGCTGAAATCCCAGTTCCAGGTATCGATCTTGCCCTTGGCTCCGGCCGTGAAGGCAAAGTCTTCCTCGCGCATGGTTTCCTTCGGGCTGAAGCCCAGCGGATACACGGCCGGCAGACGGTTCGGCATACGATAGTTCTCGAAGGCGCGCGCATTCTTGCGGCCGGCGGTGGCGAATGCATACAGCTCGGTGCCCCCGCCCAGGTCGTAGCCCGCGTTGGCGGCCAGCGTGTACAGGTGATACTGCGCGTCGCCCGAAATGTGGTTCAGCTGTGGATAGCCGGGCACCTGCAGCAGCGGCATGTTCTTGATATTTTTGGGGTCGCTCACGCGCGGATCGACGCCGCCACGGTCGGTAAAGTCGTGGTACTTGCCTTCCGCCGTCACGCTGATGAAGCCCTGTTCACCCAGCTTGAAGCCGGCGTTGGCCGTCGCATCCGGCGTCTTGCCGCCGCCATCGGTGTAGCCGCCGCCGCTGACCGAGCCGCTCACACCCTGGTTGTTCGACTTCAGGATGATGTTGATCACGCCCGCGATCGCGTCCGTGCCGTATTGCGCGGCCGCGCCGTCGGTCAGCACTTCGATGTGATCGATCATCGCCACCGGGATGAAGTTCAGGTCCGCCGCCGCGCTGCCCTGGTACGGGCCGCCCAGCACGGCCAGGTTGGACGTGCCGTGGCGGCGCTTGCCGTTGACCAGCACCAGCGTGTTGTTCGGGCTCAGGCCGCGCAGGCGGGCCGACAGCGTCAGGTTGGCGGTATCGCCGCCGAAAGCCTGGGCCGTGAAGGAGGGCAGGTTTTGCGCCAGCGCCTGGATCAGGTCAGGCTGGCCGGTACGCTGCAGCGTGCCCGCGTCCAGCACCTGGATGGGTGAGGCGCTGTTTTCCACTTTGAGGCCATTGGCGCGCGTACCCGTCACGATCACGGCGCCCGCCATGGCCGGACTTGCGGCGGCGGCACCAGCCACACTGTCGGCTTGCGCGTCGGCAGCATCGACGGGGTCGGCCAGGCTCACGCCGGCATACAGCAGCATGACCGCTGCGGCACAGGTTTTCATTTTGCCCTTCTTATGCATCGCGTATTCCTTTACTGGTGAGGAGTGGGTGGTGCGGGTTTACTTCTTTGCGGCGACAACTTCGATTTCAACCAGCCAGCCGGGTACGTTCAGCGCGGCCACCTGCATCACGGCGCGGGCAGGCAGGTTGGGTTGTGCTCCCCCGAAGAACTGGGTGTACGACTCCATGAAGCCCTTGACGTCGGCGCGGCCGCCCTTGGCCGGATCGCCGACCAGGAAGACCTGCATCTTCACCACATCGCCCATGGACAGGCCCATGCCCTTCAGGATCTCCTCAATCTTCTTCAACACGCCCAGTGTCTGGGTCTTGGTATCGCCATACGCGGCCAGCGAGTCGGCCGGGGCATTCTTGTCGATCACCGGCGGCACCTGGCCGCTGATGAAATGGATGGTTGCACTCGGTGGCAGGGTGACGGCCTGCGCGATCGGGAAGTCCGATCCCGGAATCTTGTGACGGATGATGTCCTGGGCGGCGGCGAGGTTGGCGGCCAGGGCCAGGGTTGCGGCGACCACGATTTGTTTGGATTGCATTGTGGGGTTCCCTCTTCGTTCAGTTTTGGTGGCGGCCGGCGCGGCGGATCAAGGGATCGCCGTGCGCGCGGACCGTTAATGTTTGTTCGACATCTGCCCGGCGGCGAACTTCTCGACCTTGAGCGTCTCGCGCAGGGCCGAGACTTCCTGCTCCGTCAGCGCGGGCGCCTGGTTGCCCCAGGCGCTGCGCACGTAGCTGAGGACTTCGGCGATGTCGGCGTCCGCCAGGGTGGGCGAGAAGTCGGGCATGCCGCCCCGCCCTTTCAGCAGCACGGCGGCCACGTCGGCCGACGGTCCCTGCACAAATTTGCTGCCTGCCAGCGCCGGGAAAGCGCCGGGAATGCCTTTGCCGCTGGCCTGGTGGCAGGCCGCGCAATTCTTCGTGAAGAGCGCCTTGCCGTCGGCCGATGCGCCGCCGTGAATGATCAACAGTGCTGCGGCGAGAATGGTCCTCAAGGTCATGCGCTTGCCCTTTCATGAATGCGTTCCAGTTGCTGCCATGCCGACTCGATGGCGCCTGCCTGCCAGCCGCCCAGGTAGCTCAGGTGCTCGCCGGCCAGCATCACCCTGCCCTCGCCCTGCAGCAGCAGCGGATAGACGGTCTTGCGTTTTTCCTCGCTCCAGTCGGCCCAGCCGCCCAGGTTGTATTGCACGCGGTGCCAGGCCACGGAGAATGCGCTTTCGAAGGACTCGCGGTAAGCCGGGAAGATCTTCTGGCCTGCCTTCAGCGCGAACTCGGCGCGTTCAGCCGGGGACAATGCGCTGATCTCGATGGCCGAGCTCTGGTAGTTGTAGTAGCCCAGCAGCACGCCCTTTTTCTTCTGCCAGTTCGATGACGGCAGGGAGATCGTGTTGATGCCCGCCATGTCGGTCAGCACATGGCCGCCGTAGATCTGGTCGTCCTCTTCCCAGAAGCGGCGCTTCATCTGCAGGCCGATCTTGCCGACGGGCGCGTAGGCGACGGTGGCGATGGCCTGCTTGAAGTTGTCGGAGAAGTCCGTCTCCACATGGCGCAGCACGGAAAGCGGCAGGGTGCAGAGGCAGTAATCGGCGGTCACGCTTTGCAGCTTGCCGCTGGCGGTGTCCTTGTACTTCACCGTCACGCTGCGCTCGCCGTGCGAAATCGACTGCACTTCGGCCTTGTAGCGGATATGGCGCCCTACCTGCTTTTCGAAGGCCTTGGCGATGGCATCCATGCCGCCCACGGGCTGGAACATGGTGTTCTGCATCGGGAAGTCCTGCACCGCGCTGTAGACATTGCCGATGCGCGACGCCAGCAGCTCTTCGAAACCCAGCGGGTCCGACTGGCGGCCCGGATTCAGGCCGGCGCCCGGGTTGACGGCGTATCCGCGACCGCTGCGGCCCTTGTAGCGCAGGTCCACCTGATCCAGCTGGCCCTCGTGCGCCAGGTAATCGAGCAGCGCGCGCTTGTCGTCCGCGGTCAGGTCCTGGTCCAGCATATTGCCCTTGACGGCCTTCGCCAGCAGCTCGGCCACGTGGCCGCGCATGTCCGCCTTGATCTGGGCCGGGCGCAGGCGCTGCTTTGCCAGCGGGCCGCCATTTTCCAGGTAGACGAAAGAATGGTCGTTATCGTTGACCATCACCTCCAGCGGCACATTGAACAGGCGCGTGTAATACAGCGTGGACTGGTGGTGCAGCGGAATGCGCCATGGACCGTGGTTGATGTACTGGCCTTCGTCGAATTTGCAGTCCTGCTTTTCGCCGCCAAGCTCGGTCAGCGAAAAGCCCTTGCGCGCCGTCTGGCAACGGCCGCCTGCGAAATCGCGGGCCTCCAGCACCTGCACCGTATATCCGAGCTTGCCCAGCTCATATGCTGCCGTCATCCCTGCCAGCCCGGCGCCGAGGATCACCACGCGCTTGCCTTTGCCGTCGCCCACCAGCACCGGCGGCGCGTTCACTTTGGATGCGATGCCTATGCCCCACGCGTTCATCGCGTTCAGCAGGAGCCCAGTGCCCCCCACTGCCGCTGCGCGGTACAGGAACTGCCTTCGTGTAATCGAGCGTTCTTCCATCTGTCACCTCGTCTGCTATGAATGACAGTGGTAAAGCAATCGTTGTGCCAAAACGCCCTGCGAAAGCACTCTATTCGGAATAACAAATAAACTGTTTAAACAAAAAGCGCGCCTTGTGGGACAAGGCGCGCTTTATTGTGGACTACGACACTACTTTGTTTTGTGTAAGCTCTTTCTCAGATACTTGCCAATTGCACGGATGGCTGCACCATCGCGATGCGCTCGACCGGACGGCACACATGGAACTGCAGCGGCGTGGCCGCATCCACCAGGTACACCATGCCGTCGCTGGAGGGATCGACCGCCACGCGCACCGGCCAGCGTCCGCGCATGCGGGCGCGCTCGAACCAGCGCTCATGTTCGGCGCGCGCGCAGCTGAAGTAGTTCCCCTGCACGCAAATGCCCTCGGCCGTCACCCACGCCTCGCTGACAGGCAGCAGGCAGCAGCGCACCAGGTCTTCCGGGAACTGCTTGAGCGATGCGCCGCGCTGGCGCACGCCCCAGTCCCACAGCTGCTGTGGTGCATGGCCGGCGGCGCCCACCGTGTGGTTATAGGCCAGCAGCCTGTCCATCACGATGCGTCGGAACTCGCTCAGCGTGAGCACGCCATCCAGCTTGCCGAAGCCCGCACCATCCGCCGCCGCACCGAAGCAGGGACGCAGCGAGGACAGCCAAGGCCGGTCCGGCGTTTCGTAATCGGCCACGCAGCGCACATGGAAATTCGCCAGCAGTGCATCGCTGTTCGCGCGCAGCATCAGGTCGGGCGGCAGCAGCAGGCGTTCCGGCAGATGGGCGCAGGGCCACTCCTGCGGCGTCAGCATGCGGCCGTGGCGGCGCGCCAGGCGCTGCTTGTCGGACGCGCAGCTGGCGAGCGCCATCATGGCCTGGTTGAAGCCCGACGCTTCGATGCTGGCGTAGAAGCCCGCCACCATGCCGCTGAAGACGTCCGTGACCACGTACAGCGTGGGCGTGCCGGCCAGCAGGTTGCGGTCCTGGCCATGCAGCAGCTGCAGGCCGAACGGCAGCACGTCCAGCCGGAAGGCGGCGCCGGGCTGGCCCTGGCGCGCCACGGCCGCGCACTCCGGCAAGGGCGCCGGCAGCGGCTGGGACGCGACCATGCCATCCTGGTCCAGCCAGTAATTGAACTGGCCGAAGCTGGGCAAGGCGCCGGTGGCCGGCGCGCGGCGCAGGCGGCGCGAGAACGGGTCCGGCGTGCGCTCGCACAGGAGGACGCGCAGCATTTCTTCATAGCAGCCGCGGCGCGAGAACTGCCTGCTCGACGCCGCATGGCGCGCAGCGGCCAGCCGGAACACGGTGCGCAGCGCATCATCGACGTTCACGCCATCGGGCCCGCCATTCTTGCGCGGGCGGCCGCGCTTGACGCCCACCGTGGAGGTACGGCTCTTGCCCCGGCCTCCGGAGTTGGCGTAATCGGGCAGCAGCGCATTGGGCGTCTGCCCGCGCTGCCAGTAGCGGCGCAGGTAGCGGTAGATGGTGGGATGGGAGACGCCATGGCGGCGCGTGGCCTCCTGCACCAGCTGGCCGCGCCGGCGCGGCTCGTAAATATCCGGCTCCTGCAGCACCAGGTCGGCCAGCACATTCCAGGCGCGGTCGCGCAGTTCGATGTGCTTGGGAGGCAGCATCTGCTGGTTGGCAATCACCAGGTGCGGGTCGGACTCCAGCCGGCGCACCCGGCCTTTCGCCAGCTCGCTTTCCAGCACCGGCACGCGGTGCAGCTCGACTTCCGCCGCTGCGGAAGCCACGTCGAACACATAGGCGAAACTGCGTGAGACGTCGATCCAGAGTATCCGGACCACCCTGCGCCTTGGCTCGCTGAATTCAAGGAGATCGTTTCGCAATAACATCCGCCACCTTTCGAAAAGAAGGGATAACTGGCAAATGTCATGCAAAATCCAGGCCACGCCCGGTGGAGAGGTCAATGTCGGGGTCAGACCCCGACATTTAGGTGGTGACGCGTTGTTCGTGGTGCAAGATTGCACCAGCGATGTGCGAAAAGCTTATTTTTCGCGGCGCGGCTTGCCGGGAACGGGCTTCTTCGGCGGGGTGTGCTTGGCCGATTCCGGCGGCATTTCGTCGGCCTTGCTGATCTTCAGCTGCTGGCCGCCGACCCACACCTTTTTCAGGTGGCGGAAAATCTCGTCCGGCATCCCGTCCGGCATTTCGAGGAAGCTGTGGTCGCCGAAGATCTCGATGCGGCCGATGTAGCGCGCTTCCAGGCCGCTTTCGTTGGCGATGGCGCCCACGATATTGGCCGGCGTGGCGGCGTGCTGGCTGCCCACTTCAACGCGGTAGGCGCGCATCGGCACGTCGGGCTGGCCGGTCTTGTCCTTCTTTTTCTTCTTTGGCTTGTCGTCGAAGGCAGGCTCCTCGTCGTCCTCGCGCGCGGCCAGTTCAGGTTCGGGGCGGCTGCGCGGCGCCGGCGCCGGCCTTGGCGCTGGTGCCGGTGCATGGGCCTGGGCCTGGGCCGCCGGGGCGTCGTCGCCGTCGCGGTGGATGCGCAGGAACTGGCCGGCCACGCGCAGGCCGCCGATCACGTCCAGCGTATCGGGCGGCAGGTCGTCCGGCATATCGAGGATGGTGTAATCGTCGAAGATTTCGATGCGGCCGATGTATTTGGAATCGACGCCGCCTTCGTTGGCGATCGCGCCTACGATATTGCCCGGCTTGACGCCGTGGCGGTAGCCCACTTCAACGCGGTAGGTCTGCATGCCCTCTTCCGCCTCGCGCGGCACGCGCTCCTTTTTCGGACGCTCGGGGCGCTCGGCGCGAGGTGGACGGTCGTCGCGGAACTCGCGCTCGGCGCGTTCGGGACGCGGTGCGCCATCCTCATGCCAGCCGCGCTCCAGCGACTTGTCCAGCAGCAGCGGCTTGCCGCCGCGCGCCATCATGGCCAGGGCTGCAGCGATTTCCGTGGCCGGCACATTGTGCTCGTTCTCGTATTCCTCGATCAGGCCCTGGAAGTGTTCCAGGCCGCCCGTTGCCAGCGTCTCGGTGATCTCGTCCTTGAACCGCTGGATGCGCACATCGTTCACCGCCTGCAGCGTCGGCAGCTGCATCGGCGTGACGGGCTGGCGCGTGGTGCGCTCGATCAGCTTCAGCAGGTTGCGCTCGCGCGGCGTGATGAAGAGGATCGCTTCGCCGCTGCGGCCCGCGCGGCCGGTGCGGCCGATGCGGTGGGTGTAGCTTTCCGGGTCATGCGGTACGTCGAAATTGACCACGTGGCTGATGCGTTCCACGTCCAGGCCGCGCGCCGCCACGTCGGTGGCGACAAGAATGTCGATCTTGCCATTCTTGAGCTGCTCGATCATGCGTTCGCGCGCCGCCTGCTGCATGTCGCCATTGATGGCGCCGGCCGAGAAGCCGCGCGCCTGCAAGCGCTCGGCCAGTTCCTCGGTGCCGATCTTGGTGCGCGAGAAGATGATCATGCCGTCGAACGGTTCGGCTTCCAGGATGCGGGTCAGCGCATCCAGCTTGTGCATGCCGCTCACCAGCCAGTAGCGCTGGCGGATATTGGTGTTGGTGGTGGTCTTGGCCGCCATCGACACTTCGGCCGGATCGTGCAGGTAGGTGGTGGCGATGCGCTTGATCTGCGGCGGCATGGTGGCCGAGAACAGCGCGGTCTGGCGCGACTCCGGCACTTCCTGCAGGATGCGCTCGACGTCGTCGATAAAGCCCATGCGCAGCATTTCATCGGCTTCGTCCAGCACCAGCGTCTTCAGGCCGGAAAGGTCGAGCGAGCCCTTGTCCAGGTGGTCGATCACGCGGCCCGGGGTGCCGACGACGACGTGCACGCCACGGCGCAGCGAGGCCAGTTGCGGACCGTAGCTCTGGCCGCCGTAGATCGGCAGCACGTGGAATTTCGGAATATGGTTGGCGTAGCGCTGGAAAGCTTCCGCCACCTGGATCGCCAGCTCGCGCGTGGGCGCCAGCACCAGCGCCTGCGGCGTGGCCTGCTTGATGTCGATCTGGTTCAGGATGGGCAAGGCGAAGGCCGCCGTCTTGCCGGTGCCCGTCTGCGCCGTGCCCAGCACATCGCGCCCTTGCAGCAGGTGGGGGATGGTGGCGGCCTGGATCGGGGACGGGCTTTCGTAGCCGACCTCCTTCAACGCCTTGAGCAGCGGGTTGCTGAGATGGAGATCGGTAAACAGAATAGGGGCTGTGTCAGACATGGCGGCACTCGCTTGTTGGTTATTGTTCGAATCGCCTAAATGCGACAGAAAGGCGTAGTTTACCGTTTTTGCGAGGTTTCTGCGCGGCAACGCCGCCGCTCACCCTATACATTGGTTTAGGTCCCGCTGCATACCGCTAGTAACTAATCTATACTCGGTTACATGCTACGCCACATCTCGCCCCGGTTGCTGCGCCTCCTGATCGTGCAGGTGGCGGCAGCGATTTTTATTATCGACGCGTTCACGCCGCTGGATATCGCCATCGCGGTGCTGTATGTGGTCGTGGTGCTGGCTTCCGTGCATGCCTGGCCGCGCCACGTGCTGCGCATCAGCGGCCTGTGCGTGGCCCTCACGCTGATCGGATTCCTGTTTTCGAACTGGGGCCACCTGGCTGACGCTTCGGCCGGGCGTTGCGCCGTCAGCCTGGCGGCCATCGCCATCACCGGCTATCTGGCGCACAGCAACCACATTGCCAACGAACGCCTGTGGCAGCAGGAAGAATCTCTGCGCGAGTCCCGCAACCAGCTGGCGCATGCCGCCCGGGTGTCCACACTGGGCGAGCTGGCGGCCTCCATCGCCCATGAGGTCAACCAGCCGCTGGCTGCGATTTCGGCCAATGGATCGGCCGCCCTGCGCTGGCTGAACCGCCCGCAGCCGGAGCTGGAAGAGGTGCGCATCGCGATCGGCCGCATCCAGGCCGACACCGCCCGCGCCAGCGAAGTCATTACCCGCATCCGCGCACTGGCGCGGCGCAGCGATCCAGAACAGCAGGCGCTGGACCTGAACGAGGTGGCGCGCGAGAGCGCGGCGCTGGTGCGGCGCGAACTGAAGTCCCACAACGTGACGCTGCGCCTGGCGCTGGCGCCCTGCCTGCCGCCAGTGCTGGGCGACCGCGTGCAATTGCAGCAGGTGATCATCAACCTGCTGATGAACGGCATGCAGGCCATGGATGGCCAGGGCGGCGGCATGCTGGAACTGGCCACCCAGGCTGGCGCGGAAGGCGGCGTGCAGCTGTCGGTCGCCGACAATGGCCCAGGCATCGCCAGCGAAAACCTGGGCCGGCTGTTCGATCCCTTCTTCAGCACCAAGGCGGACGGCATGGGCATGGGCCTGGCCATCAGCCGTTCCATCATCGACAGCCACGGCGGCCGCATCACCGCCACTTCCAGCGGCAGCGGCGCCGTTCTGCAATGCACGCTGCCGGCGCCGGCGCAGGTGCCGGCATGAGTGAAATGGTCTATATCGTCGATGACGACGCGGGCTTGCGCGACGCCCTGCTCGGCCTGATGCGCTCGGCCGGCTTGCAGGCGGCGGCCTTCGATTCGGTGCCGGACTTCCTGGAGCACACACGCCCCGACTGCCCCGGTTGCCTGGTACTGGATGTGCGCCTGCGCGGCGGCAGCGGCCTGGATTTCCATACCGAGCTGCTGCGCCGGGGAGAAACCCTGCCCGTCATTTTCATGACCGGCCATGGCGACATCCCGATGTCGGTGCGGGCCATGAAGGCCGGCGCAGTCGATTTCCTGGCCAAGCCTTTCCGCGAACAGGACTTGCTGGACGCCGTGGCCGCCGCACTGGAGAGCGACCGCCGGCGCCGCAGCGAGCATGAAGCCGGCGCCGATCTGCGCCGCCGCTACGAGACCCTGACGCCGCGCGAGCGCGAGATCATGGGCCTGGCGGCGCGCGGGCTGATGAACAAGCAGATTGCCGGCGAAGTGGGCACCAGCGAAATCACCGTCAAGATCCATCGCGGCAATGCGATGAAGAAAATGCAAGCCCGCACCTTCGCCGACCTGGTGCGCATGGCCGAAGCGCTCGGCCTGAATTAGGCACTCCTTATACCCACGTATGATTTTGCACCGCTGCGGGGCGGGGTAAAGTTGTCACATGTCAGACGTAATCGGGAGTTTCCAGTGCCAGCAGTAGCCATCATCGACGACGACGAGTCGGTCCGTTCCGCAATCAGCAGCCTGCTGCGGTCGGTCGGATTAAACGTAAGCCTGTTCGGATCGGCCGAGGAATTCCTGGCGCCGGATGGCCCGCGCGACTTCGACTGCGTCATCAGCGATGTGCAAATGAGCGGCATGAGCGGCATCGAGCTGCTGGAAACGCTGCGCTCGCGCCAGTGCAGCACGCCTTTCATCGTGATTACCGCCTTCCCGCAGGAGCACTTGCGCAAGCGCGCCAGCCAGGCCGGCGCCAGCGGCTTCCTGACCAAGCCATTCGACAGCGCCGCACTGCTGCGTTGTGTGGAGAACGCCGTAAAGGAGCTGCCATGAACCTGCCACCACCTGCCGGACGCCGGTACCGCGCCGCCATCTATGTGCTGCTGTTGCTGCTGCTTGCCGGCGGCGCCGTCGCCTCCCTGGTGCTGGAACGCTACGCCAGCCTGCACGCGATGGCGCACCTGTTCAACCTGATGGCGCTCGTTACGGCCGGCTTCATGATCTATCACGTGTGGTCGCGTTTCCGTTCCGAGGATGCACTGGCCCACCTGGCAAATCACGATCCCCTCACGGGCCTGGCGCACCGCCGCTATTTCGAGCAGCGCCTGCAATCGCTGCCGCCCGCGCCGCACACCGTGGTGCTGGGCACCATCGACCGTTTCTCGCGCGTTAGCGGCTGCTTCGGGCACGCCTTCGGCGACCAGATGATGAAGGCCCTGGCGCTCCGCATCCGCGAGGCGGCCGAGGCGCATGGAGGCCAGGCTTTCCGCCTCGACGGCGCCAACATCGCCGTGCTGTATCCGATGGACCAGCAGACGCCCGCCTTCCGCGCCGCGCTGTCCGCCCTGCAGGAATATATGCGCAGCCCTTTCAGCTGCCAGAATCACGAGGTGTACTCCACCCTGAGCCTGGGTGCAGCCACCTTCCCTCTCGACGGCGCCGACCCGGTCACGCTGCTGCGCAACGCCGATGCGGCGCTGCAGGCGGCGCGCCGCAATGGGGGCGACGTGCTGGTGTCCTACTCCGATGAGCTGAACACGGAAGAGGACCAGCGCCTGGACATGGAATCGGACCTGCGCCACGCCATCGAGCGCGGCGAGCTGGAATTGCACTATCAGCCGCAGCAGTCGCTGCTGGATGGTTCGCTGTCCGGCTTCGAAGCCCTGCTGCGCTGGCGCCGCCGCGGCGAAATGGTGCCGCCTTCGGTCTTCATTCCGCTGGCCGAAGAATCGGGCCTGATCGTTTCCATCGGCGACTGGGTGCTGGAGCAGGCCTGCCGCCAGGCCAGCCAGTGGATCGCCCACTACGGCCGCCCACTGACCATTGCCGTGAACATTTCACCGCGCCAGTTCGCGCATCCATCCTTCCTGCCCAAGATCATGCACCTGCTGGACACCACGCATATCGATCCTTCAGCGCTGGAGCTGGAAATCACGGAAGGCGTGGTGATGGAAAATACCGGGCAGGCCATCGCCGCGCTGGTGCGCCTGCGCGCGCTGGGCCTGAAACTGTCCATCGACGATTTCGGCACCGGCTATTCCAGCCTGGCTTACCTGAAGCGCTTCCCTATCCACAAGCTGAAGATCGACCAGAGCTTCGTGCGCCAGCTGGCGCCCGGCACCGGCGACGCAGCCATCGTGCAGGCGGTCATCGGCCTGGGACGCAACCTGGGCATCACCGTCATTGCCGAAGGCGTGGAGGACGCGGGCCAGCGCGCCCTCCTGCACCAGTGGGGATGCGACGAAATCCAGGGCTACCATTACGGCCGGCCGATGCCGCCGCGCGACGCTGCGCGCTATTTGCGCGAAGACGTGGCCGTCGCCTTGGCCGCGTGACCGGCACTGCGATACTCCTCCTTCAACGCCGCCATCGCCATCTTCTCCACCAGCCCCGGGGCCAGCAATTTGAGCCACCTGCCCAGCTTCCCCCGGGCCGTCATCACGACCTCGCGCCGCCGTGACTGCATGCCGTCGATGATCAGCGCCGCGCATTCGGCTACCGGCATGGCCTTGTCCTCCTTTAATCCGCTCATGCCCAGCTCACCGCCCGCGGCGTTATATCCGCGATAACGAATCCGCGTATCGACCACGCCCGGATACGCCGTGGTCACCGAAACCCCATGCGGCTTCAGCTCCACGCGCAGGCTCTCGAAAAAGCCGGACATGGCGAATTTCGACGCGCCGTAAGCGCTGCGTCCCGGCACGCCGACCAGCCCCGCCAGCGAGCTCACGGCAACCACTCGTCCGCGCGAGGCCTTCAGGCAAGGCAGCGCCGCATGCGTACACCACACGCTACCCCACAGGTTCACGCGCATCAGGTCTTCGTACCAGCCCAGGTCCTGCACTTCCTCGAACAGCGCCTGCGCCGAGCGGCCCGCGTTGTTGACCAGCGTATCGATGCGGCCGAAGCGTTCGACGGCGGCTGCGATCAGGCGGCGGCATTGCGCCTGGTCGCCCACGTCGGTCGGCACGACCAGCGCCTGCGCGCCAAGCGCCGTACAGGCGTCGGCCACGGACTGCAACTGATCGACCTTGCGCGATGCCAGCACCAGCGCAACTTCCCTGCCGCGGCGCCGCGCCAGCTGGCGCGCCATTTCCGCGCCGATGCCGTCCGACGCACCGGTTATGACAATGACCTCCATTTGTCCCCCGTTTGCTCTTATGAATAATTTAGGTGGATCGATTATGCGTTAAGATTCCAGCCATGAAAACCAATCGCACCCTGATCGCTGCCAGTCTCGCACTGGCATGTGCCGCCGCGTCCGCGCAGCAGGCGCCTATCGTTCGTGAAGCGCCACTGCGCGCCCACCTTTCCTTCCTCGCCGACGACCTGCTCGAAGGCCGCGGCACCGGCCAGCGCGGCGGCGACCTCGCCGTGCGCTACCTGGAAACCCAGGCTGCGGCCATCGGCCTGAAACCGCTGGCGGACGGCACGTATCGCCAGTCCGTCAAATTCCAGGGCAGCAAACTGCTGCCCGGCAGCTCGGTCACTTTCAACGTGGGCGGTACGCGCCTGCAGCCGCAGATCGGCAAGGACATCGTCTTCGGCACCGGCAGCGGCCGCGCCGACCTGAATTTCGACGCGCCCCTGGTCTTCGTCGGCTACGGCGCCGCCGCCCCGGAAGAGAACTGGGACGACTACAAGGGTGAGGACATGAAAGGCAAGATCCTCGTGATGATGGTGAACGACCCGCAGCCAACCGCCGAGGAACCGAACCGCTTCGCCGGCAAGGCTTATACCTACTATGGCCGCTGGATGTACAAGTACGAGGAAGCGGTGCGCCGCGGCGCCGCCGGTGCGCTGCTGATCCACACCACGCCTTCCGCGTCCTACGACTGGAATGTGCCGGCCACCAGCTTCTCCCATGAGCGCTTCCACCTGCCGGGCGGCGGCAACCAGGTGGAAGGCTGGATCAGTGAAGACCAGGCACGCCGCCTGTTCGGCGCCGCCGGCTTCGATCTCGACAAGCTGCGCGCGGACGCCGAAAAGCGCGACTTCCGTCCCGTGGACCTGAAGACCAGCGCCCACGTGGAGCTGCGCTCCTCGATCCGCCAGGTCGAGCAGTTCAACGTGGTCGGCATCGTGCCGGGCAGCGATCCGAAGCTGAAGGGACAGGTGGTAGTTTATTCCGCCCACTGGGACCACCTGGGCATCGACGAGGGCGCCAAGGATGGCGGCGACCATATCTACAACGGCGCCATCGACAATGCTTCCGGTTCGGCGGCCCTGCTGGCGATGGCGGCGGAAGCGGTGAAAAAGCCCGCCCGGCGCTCGCAGGTCTTCCTGTGGCCGGCGGCCGAGGAACAGGGCATGCACGGCGCGGCGACCTATGTGAAAAATCCGGCTTTCCCGCTGAAGGATACGCTGGCCGACCTGAACCTGGACAGCATGAATTTCGCCGGCCGCACCAAGGATATCGGCGTGGCGGGCGCGGAGCGCAGTTCGCTGTACGAGTCTTCGGCGAAGGTGGCGAAGCAGATGGGACTGAAGCTGGCGCCGGCGATTCCGGATTTGTCCGGCGCTTACTTCCGCGCCGATCATTTCCAGTTCGCCAAGGCGGGCGTGCCGGCCTTTAACGTCGGTTCGGCCGTGTTCTCGGGCGATGGACACTTCGAGTTCGAACACCACCACGCCGACGCGGCGGCCAGCATCGTGGGGTTCAAGAAGGATTACCACACGGTGAAGGATGAATACCACGCCAACTGGGATCTGTCCGGCATGGTGCAGCAGGCGCAGTTTACGCTGAACCTGGGGTATGAGCTGGCCAATGGCAAGACGATGCCGGCGTGGAAGAAGGGGGATGCGTTTGGGCAGGTGAAGCGCTAACGGCGGCGCTGGCACGGCGGATCATTGATCCGCCGTTCATGCGGCGACGCGGGCCTCGTTTTCTTCCAGAACGGTGATAAACACGCTAGCCGGCACGGGCCGGCTGAAATAATACCCCTGCATCTGCTGGCAGCCATGCTGGCGCAGGAAGGAGATCTGCTCCTCCGTCTCCACGCCCTCGGAAATCACCTCCAGGTCCAGGTTGGAAGCCAGCGCGATGATGGTGATGACGATGGCCGCATCGTCCGGGTCCACGGTCAGGTCGCGCACGAAGGTCTGGTCGATCTTCAGCACATCGATCTCGAAGCGCTTCAGGTGGGCCAGCGAGGAATAGCCGGTGCCGAAATCGTCGATCGCCAGCTTCACGCCCAGCTTCTTCAGCTGGCGCATCACGGTGATGGCGTGCTCCACGTCGTTCATCACCGTGCTCTCGGTCAGTTCCAGCTCCAGGCAATGCGGCTTCAGGCCGGTTTCGGCCAGCACGGCGGCCACGGACTGCACAAAGTCCGGCTCCGCCATCTGGCGTGCGGACACGTTCACCGCCATGCGCAGGTGGCCGCGTCCATCGCCCTGCCATGCGCGCAGCTGCTGGCACGCGGTGCGCAGCACCCAGGCGCCCACCGGCAGGATCAGGCCCGTTTCCTCGGCCAGCGGAATGAAGCGGTTCGGCGCCACCATGCCCATCTCCGGATGCCGCCAGCGGATCAGCGCTTCCATGCCGACGATGCGGCCGCTGGCCGTATCGACCTGCGGCTGATAATGCAGCTCGAACTCGCGGCGTTCAAGGGCCGTGCGCAGCGCCGACTCGATGCGCAGGCGTTCGCCCAGGCGCTCGTTCATCGCCGCCGTGTAGAACTGGTAATTGCTGCCGCCCATTTCCTTGGCGCGGTACATGGCGATATCGGCCCGTTCGGCCAGCACGTGCGGATCGTCGCTATCGGCCGGATACACGGCGATGCCGGCGCTGCAGCTCATGAACAATTCCACGCCATCCAGCACCAGGGGCTCGGCCAGCTTGTCCAGCACGCGCTGCAGCTGGTCGGCGCGCGGCGCGTTGCTGCCCTGCTCCGCCAGCAGCAGCAGGGCGAATTCGTCGCCGCCCAGGCGGGCCACCGTATCCAGCGGACGCACCGCAGCGCGCAAGCGCGCCGCCACCACCTGCAGCAGGCGGTCGCCGCCCTTGTGCCCCAGGCGGCTGTTGGTGAACTTGAAGCGGTCCAGGTCTATCGACACCAGCCACAACTCGTGTCCCTTGCGCGCCGCATGCTGGATCGTCTGCAGCAGACGGTCCTGCAGCAGCACGCGGTTCGGCAGCCCGGTCAGCGCATCGTGCGTCGCCTGGTGGTGCAGTTCGGACTCGTAAGCCTTCATCGCCGTGATGTCGTGCTGGATGGAGACGAAGTGGGTGACCTTGCCCTCGTCATCGCGCACCGGCGACAGCGTCACGTCGTTCCAGAACATCGTGCCATCCTTGCGGTAGCAGCGCACCACGGCATGGCCGTCGCGCTGTTCCCGGATGGCGTTGCGGATTTCGGCCACGCCGTGCTGGTTCTGGTCCGTTCCGTACAGCAGGCTCGGGCTCTTGCCCTGCATATCGGCCAGGCTGTAGCCGGTGGTGTGTTCGAAAGCCGGATTCACGTAGACGGTGGGATTGCCCTCGCGCGCTTCGCTCACCACGATGGAGGAAGTGCTCGATTCGATGGCGCGTTCGCGCAGGCGCAACGCCTCATTGAGCTGCTTGAGCTGCGCCGTGCGTTCCTCGACCCGGCCCTGGATCACGCGGTTGCGCGAGGCCAGCGAACTTACGTACGCAGTACCGAGCAGCGTGGTGACCACGCCCAGCACCAGGGTAAACAGCGAAGCCAGGTGGTCGCTCGCCATCACGGCGCGGTCGGCGCTCGCTTCCAGCAGCCAGGTCTTGCCGGCCACCTCGATCGGCACTTCCACCGGCCGCACTCCGACCGGATAGAGCCAGCGCGGCAGCGCCATCCCCGCGCCAGGCGCACGCTGGGGCGACTGGTAAACCAGCGAGTCGGCCGAAGGCTGGGCGCTGGCATAGACTTTCAGGTCGGCCTGCTCGAGCTGCCCATTGCCCGCCTTCTCCACGATTTTTTCGATCATTTCGCCCGGCAGCACGGCCAGCGTGGTTTCGCCGATCACTGCGGCGCGCCGCGCGGCGGCATCGGTCAGCGGCGCGCCAGTGCGGTAGACGGGCATGGCGATCACCACGCCCATGCGCGACCGGGCGCGCTGCGCCAGCGGCACCAGTTTGCCGGCCGAAGGCAGGCCGGTGGTGTAGGCGCGTTCCCGCGCCGCTTCATCGCGCGCAGGGTACAGGGTATCGAGGCCGAGGGCGCCCGCATTGCCGTCCAGCGGCTCGATGTATTCGATGGCGCGGTAGAGAGGGCGGCGCCCGGCCGGCACCGGCTGGCCGTCCTGCATTTCACGCAGGATGGCGCCGGGGCGCACGGCCGCCAGTTCAGCCTCGAAAGCGGCGCGCTCTTCGTCGCGGATGAAACGGATGAAGCTTGCGCTCAGCACATAGGGACGCTCAGCCAGCAGCGGCACAGCAAAGCGGCGGAATTCTTCGCGGCTGACATCGGCCCGGCTGGCAAACAGCAGGTTGATCGCTTCCAGCCCGGTGATGGCATTGGCCAGGCCTTCGCGCAGCGCCGACACGCGGCCGTGCACCTGCTGCTTGAAGGTCAGTTCCAGCCGGTCCTGCTCCAGATGGCTGACGCCCGCGAACAGGACGCCGGTCAGGCCGAAGCCGCACAGCATGGCAAGCACCGCCGCCTTCGAGCGGAAGTTCCGGCCGGGCCGGCGCGCGGACGCTGCTGCCGGCGATGATTCGCTGTTCGGGTCACCCATGTCAAAATGCCATCTAAAGTGCAAGGTTAGCACGCCCCGCCATTTTCGCACGGACGTGTCACAAATGCCATACGGAAACTTTCTTTCTGTGGTTTGCCTGCCGCGCGTCGCCGCCTGCTTCCCTTGGCTATACTGAAATGCCACTTACATGGAGGCGAACATGGAAAAAACATGGGTCGTCGTGGCCGACAGCAGCCACGCGCGTATCTTCCAGGTGCGCGACGCACAGCACTCCCTCGAAGAAATTGAAGACATGGCCAATCCCCTCGGCCGCGCCGACAACCGGCAATTCCAGTCCGACGCCAACTCGCAATTCTTCAGCCCCGAAGGCGCCCGCCATACCTACCAGCCGTCCGAAGATCCGGTCGAACATGAAGTGCACCAGTTTGCACGCCAGCTGGCCCACCGCCTGGATACGGCCGCCGCGCAAAACAAGTTCCAGCATCTGTGCCTGCTGGCCGCGCCGAAATTTCTTGGCCTGCTGCGCGACAGCCTGAACCGGACCACCCGCAAGCTGGTGGTCGCCGAGTCGAACAAGAATTTCGCCGCCTTCCCCCGCCCCGAAATCGAAGCCTGCGTGCGGGACCTGATCAAGCCCCAGCGTCCGCAGGAGAGCTGAATGGATACTTATCCGCAGTGGATCGACGTGCATGGCACTGACGGCAAGTTCAGCGCCTACCTCGCCGTGCCGCGCAGCGGCCAGGGTCCCGGCATCCTGCTGATCCAGGAAATCTTCGGCGTCAACGCCCACATCCGCAGCGTGGCCGACCAGTATGCGGCCGACGGCTTCGTAGTGCTGGCGCCGGATATGTTCTGGCGCCAGCAGCCGCGCGTGGAACTGGGCTACGACGAGCTGGACTGGGGCAAGGCCGCCGCCATGATGCAAAAGGCCGATGTCGCCAAGGCCCAGCAGGATATCGCCGCCGCCGCGAAAGAGCTGCGCGGCCTGCCCGGCGTGGGGTCGAAAATCGTGTCCATCGGCTATTGCTGGGGCGGCCGCATGTCCTACCTGGCCGCCGCCAACGGCCATGTGGACGCGGCCGTCGCCTATTACGGCGGCGGCATCCAGAATTGCCTCGACCGTGCGGACGATATCCAGGTGCCCCTGCTGATGCATTTCGGCGGCAAGGACAGCCACATCCCGAAGGAAGCCGTGCGCAGCATCGCCGAGCGCTTCGGCGAGCGGGAGGATGTGGAAATCCATCTCTATCCGGATGCCGAACACGGATTCAACTGTTCCCACCGCAGCACTTACCACCAGCGCGCGGCGACGGAGGCCCACGGCCACACCCTGATCTTCCTCAGCGAGAACTCCTGAGCTTTTGTGCGGTGCCGCACAGATGGCCCCCAGCCCGCCCAGTAATCTTGACAGCTGGACAACTTGAGGAGGCGGGCATGGCGGGTTCTATCAAACTGAAACGGGCGACGTCCGTAGCGGCGGCGTGCGCCGCGGCAGTGCTGGCGGCGGCTTGCGGGGGCGGCGGTGGTGGCGGAGGCGGCGCGGTCGCGTCGCCCTCGGCGCCAGGCACGCCTACCCCAACGCCGACGCCCACACCCACACCAACGCCCACCTTCACCCTGGCGCTGCGCGAAGTCGCGTCCGGCCTGAACGAACCGCTGCTGCTGACGGCGCCCACCGGCGACAGCCGCCAGTTCATCGTCGAGCGGCCGGGCCGCATCCGCATCCTGTCCAACGGCGCCCTGCTGCCCACGCCCTTCCTCGATTTGAGCGGGCTGATCAGCACGGCGGGCGAAGGCGGCCTGCTCTCCGTCGCCTTCCACCCGAACTACGCCAGCAACGGCCGCTTCTACGTCTATTACACGGATAAGTTCGGCAATATCGCGATCGATTCGGTCAAGGTATCGGCCGGCAATCCCAACGTGGCGGACAACCAGTCGCTGAACCGCATCATCACCATCCCCCACCCGACTTATACCAACCACTACGGCGGCATGCTGGCCTTCGGCCCGGACGGCTATCTGTACGCCGGCACCGGCGATGGCGGTAGCGCGGGCGATCCCAACAAGAATGCGCAGAACCTCGAGTCCCTGCTGGGCAAGCTGCTGCGCCTGAACGTGGACACCGCCGTCGCCCCGCTGTACAACGTCCCGGCCGACAACCCCTTCGCCAACCAGGACGGCAAGCGCGGCGAGATCTGGGCCTATGGCCTGCGCAACCCGTGGCGCTTCGCCTTCGACCCGGTGGACAAGCAGCTCTACATCGCGGACGTGGGCCAGGATGCGCGCGAGGAAGTGAACATCGTCGCTGCCAATACGGCGGCCGCCAACTACGGCTGGAACATCATGGAAGGCACCAGCTGCTACAACGCCACCAGCTGCAACCAGACCGGCATCATCCTGCCCAAGTTCGAATACCAGCACGGTGCAAGCAATGTCAACGGCTGCTCCATCACCGGCGGTTTCGTCTACCGCGGCAAGGATTTGCCTGAGCTCGCCGGACGCTACCTGTATTCGGACTACTGCAAGGGCTTCCTGAAGAGCTTCGCGTACAGCAATGGCGCCGTCAGCGAGCAGAAGGACTGGGCCGTGAGCAATATCGGCAATGTGCCGGGCTTCGGCCAGGATGCGCAGGGCGAGCTCTACCTGATGAGCGGCGACGGCAAGGTCTATAAGATCGTGCGCGGGCAGTAAGCGCTAAAATGGGAGCTTTCGTTTCCCCTGACTGCAACCATGGCCAGACTGAAGCTTGAGTTCCCTGAAGACCAATACTGCTTTTCCACCCAGCTGACGGTGCGCGTGACCGACATCAACGGCGCCAACCACCTGGGCAACGATTCGATGATTTCGATGATTTCGGAGGCGCGGGCGCGCTTCCTGTACGAATTCGGCGTGCGGGAAACGGAAGGCGATGGCACCGGCATCATCGTCACCGACCTGGCCACCACCTACCGCGCCGAAGCGCATGCGCGGGACCAGCTGCTGTTCGAGGTGGGCGTGATGGACTTTAACAAGTACGGGGGCGATGTGATCTTCCGCATCACCCGTCCGCAGGATGGCAAGTTGATTGCGATGGCGAAGTCCGGCTTCGTGTTCTTTAATTATCGGCACAAGGAAGTTGTGCCGATGCCGGATGATTTCCGGGGGAAGTTCCCGCGTGTGAACTGGATCGACTGAGCGGAGGCCACGCGCTCAGTGGCCGGCCTTGCTCACCCGCTGCGGCTCAAACTTTTCGCGGAACCAGTCGTCGAGCATCTGCTTCTCGTACTTCAGGTTGTCGTTGTCGTAGCGGCTGATGCGGTTCAGGTACATCATGTTGGACACGCGCTCGTCGCCCGACTTGATGACCTGGCCGTTCTGTTCCAGCGTGTACTGGATCTGCATGCTGGGCCAGTCGGCGCCGCCGCGCAGGATGCGGATGTCGTCGATGCGGCGGCGGGTCGGTTCCTCGCGGCCGGCCAGGTCGATATCCTTCACGGTAATGATCAGGTCCTGTCCGGCGGGCAGCTTCTTGCCGAGCTTGGCGAAGTGCTCGCTCAAGTCCTTCATGATTTGCGCGCGGTCGCGGTCGTTGTGCGGCATATCCTGGAAGTTTTCCGGATTGTCGTACTTGACGGTGACGCCGGCCGATGCCACGCCTGCGCAGGCCAGCAGGATGGCGGCGATAAATTGGTAGCGCATGATGGGCTCCTTCTGGTACGTGCGTCGAGCTTTTCAGCCCTCGTACCACAATATACGCCTCCCCTGCCGCACCGCAGCCGCTGAAACTAATTTTTACCAAAAAAAACGCGCCAGATACAAGACGCTCAATACGCTTTCGCTGCACCCGCTCGGTGCGCGCGCGCACAGGCGGCCACCCGGCAGCACGCCACACTGGCGTATCGCCAACGCCGGGAGTGCGCCATGCCGGAAGGCCCATCCATAGTCATCCTCAGGGACCTGGCCAAGCCCTTCGAGGGCCGCACCATTGCCGAAGCCAGCGGCAACAGCAAGGCCGTGCCGTATGCCGACTTGCCGGGCCAGCCCATCATTTCCTTGCGCAGCTGGGGCAAGCACTTCCTGATCGAGCTGCCGCTGTTCAGCCTGCGCATTCATTTCCTCATGTTCGGTTCTTACCGCATCGACGAGCGCAAGGACAGTCCGCCCCGCCTCTCCCTGCATTTCGAGGAAGGCGGCGAAATGAATTTCTATACGTGCTCAATTAAGGTAATTGAAGAAGAATTGGATTACGCTTATGACTGGCGGTCGGATGTTATGGCTGACCAATGGTCGTCGGCACTGGCATTAAAGAAGTTACGTGCTGTCCCGGACAAGCTGGCTTGCGATGCGCTGCTCGATCAAAATATTTTCTCGGGTGTTGGCAACATTATCAAAAACGAAGTATTGTTTCGCTTGCGCATTCACCCTCTCTCTACAGTAACAGCACTACCGGTTACAAAGCAAAGAGAACTGGTGAAACAAGCGCGCCAATACAGCTTTGAATTCCTGGAATGGAAAAAGGCATTCGTGCTGAAGCAGCATTGGCTGGTGCATACAAAGAAAATATGTCCTCGGTGCAATATCCCCTTGCATAAGGCCCATCTGGGGCTGACAAAACGGCGGACATTCTGGTGTGAACGCTGTCAGAAGCGTTACGGAAGTTCGTAGGTGTTGTAAAGAATCCGGTAAATAGTATTGCCTGTTGTTAATAGCAGCGCTGTCGTTCTATACTCGTTCAGATGTACCTCACAAGGTGTACATCGCCCAGGACTTTGTGTCATTTTGCGGAATCGCCTATATGTCTTTTTTGTCTTCAGCATCGCCCAAGTTAGCGCCATGGAAAATCCTGCTGGTCGATGACGAACCGGATATTCACGACATTACCAAGCTGACCCTGAGCCGCTTCCGCCTCGAAGGCCGCGGCCTGACTTTCCTTCATGCCTACAGCGGCGCCGAAGCCAAGGAAGTGCTGGCGCGCGAATCGGACATCGCCCTCGTCTTCCTCGACGTCGTGATGGAAAAGGAAGATTCCGGTCTTGAAGTGGCGCGCTGGATGCGCCAGGACCTGGATAACCAGTTCACCCGCATCGTGCTGCGCACCGGCCAGCCCGGCCAGGCGCCCGAAGAGCGCGTGATCGTCAACTACGACATCAACGATTACAAGGAAAAGACCGAACTCGACCGCACCAAGCTGTTCACGACGACGTTCGCCGCCCTGCGCGCCTACCGCGACATCATGAAGGTCGAGGAAGCGCGGCGCGCCCAGGCCCATTACCGCGAAGGGCTGGAGCGCGTGATTGCCGCCTCCGCCCACATTTTCCAGCAGCGTAACCTGAAGGACTTCGCCAACGGCCTGCTGCAGCAGGTGGTGGCGCTGCTGCGCCTGGAGAACAGCATGCTGCTGCGCCTGCGCGGCGCCACGGCCATCACGGGCGAGAACGAATACGAAATCCTGGCCCAGATCGGCCAGGAGGAAGACAGCCTGCTGACGCCCGAGCTGCTGTCGCACCTGAAGGATGCGGAAAGCAACAAGATCTCGCGCATGCTGGGCGATACCTACGTCGGCTACTTCCCCAACAACAGCGGCAAGGCGTCGCTGCTGGTGCTGAAAGGCGTGGAAGAGATTTCCGAAATCGACGGCAAGCTGCTGGAAATCTTCTGCAGCGGCGTGGCCATCGCCTTCGACAATATCCTGCTGACGCAGGAAATCACCGATACCCAGGCGGAGCTGATCATGCGCCTCGGCGACGTGGTCGAATCGCGCTCGCACGAGGCGGGCAACCACGTGCGCCGCATGTCCGAATTCTGCTTCCTGCTGGCGCAGGCCGCAGGCATGCCGGAAGACGAGACGGCCGTGCTGCGCCACGCCGCGCCGATGCACGACATCGGCAAGATCGCCACGCCGGATTCCGTGCTGCTCAAGCCGGGCAAGCTGGATGCGGCGGAATGGGAAATCATGAAGCAGCACCCGGCGGTGGGACTGTCCATCCTGGATGGCTCGCAGCGGCCCATCCTCAAGGCCGCCGCGGTAATCGCTCACCAGCACCACGAAAAGTTCGACGGCAGCGGTTATCCGCAGGGGCTGAAGGGCGAGAACATCCACGAATACGCCCGCATCGTCGCCGTCGCCGACGTGTTCGATGCGCTGATGCACAAGCGCTGCTACAAGGATGCGTGGCCGGTGGAGGAAGTGATGTGCCACATGCGCGAGGTGGCGGGCAAGCACCTCGACCCGAAGTATGTGGAGCTGCTGATCAGGAATATCGACAAGGCGCTCGCGATCAACGAGCGCTTCCCGGATTAATCAGGCACGGCGGATCAAACGATCCGCCCTACAGCCCCTTCGGGGCCAGAACCATGTTACGCCGCGACCGTGCGCTGGTCGCGGGGGAACCGCAGGTGGTAATGCAAGCCCATTCCCGGCGACGATACCACCTTCACCGTCCCGCCCAATGGCCCCGTGACGAGGTTGTACAGGATATGCGCCCCCAGCCCGCTGCCGCCCGAGCCGCGCTTGGTGGTGAAGAAGGGATCGAACAGCTGCTGCAGCGTCGCCGCATCCATGCCTACCCCGTCGTCGCTGTAATCGAACACCACGTGATCGCCCTCCAGCTTGCCCGCGATGCGGATCTTGCCGGACTGTCCCTCCTCGAAGCCGTGCACCAGCGAATTCACCACCATATTCGTGACGATCTGCGACACGGCCCCCGGGAAGCTCTCCATGTGGATATCGGCCGGGCACTCCACGCTCACCTCGATCGGCTTCCCTTTCAGCTTGGGCTGCAGTGACAGCAGCACCTCATCGAGGTATTTGCGCAGGTTGAAGTGGCGGATATTGTCGGAAGACTGATCGACCGCCACCTGCTTGAAGCTGCGCACCAGCGCCGCCGCGCGCTGGGTATTGGTGGTCATGATTTTCAGCGACTGGTCTATCGTATCGAAGAAGGCGTTCAGGCCATCCTCATCGAGCACGCCGTCGGCCAGATCCTGCTTGGTCAGGCGCAGTTCCTCGACCAGGTGGGACGTCGCCGTCACGCAGATGCCCAGCGGCGTGTTGATTTCGTGCGCCACGCCTGCCACCAGGCGGCCCAGCGACGCCAGCTTCTCCTGGCGCACCAGTTCCGACTGCGCATCCTGCAGCTGGTTGATGGCAGTCGCCAGCGCGGTATTCTGCTCTTCCAGCTCCGTCTTCGCGCGGCGGATCGCCAGGTCGGCGCGGGTGCGCGCGATGGCGACGGCCGTGTGGCTGGCCATGAAAGCCAGAATATCCATCTCGGCCTGGGTATAGGTCACGCTTTCGTCGTAGCTTTGCACGATGATCACGCCATAGGACTGGTCGCCCACCTGCATGGGCGCGCCCATCCAGCTGGAGATGCCCTGGTTGCCCAGCGGCTCATTGATCTCGCCGGAGGCCAGCAGCGCGGCGAAGCCCGGGCCGTCCAGCAGGGTTGGCGCGCGGCGCTTCAGCACGAAGGAACTCATGCCGATGCCGTACTCGAAGCGCTGCACCGGCGCTTCCACGTCCTTCTCGTCAACGAAATAGGGAATCGAGATTTCTTCCGTCTTCGCGTGGTACAGCGCAATCAGGAAATTGCGGGCCGTGATCAGTTCACTGATGATTTCGTGCAGGCGCTGATACAACTGGCGCGGGTCGGATTCCGTGGAAGCGGCAGCGGACAGGCTGGCGATTTCGTACAGCGCGCGCTGCAGCTTCTCCGCCTTGCTGCGCTCGGCCACCTCGCGCTCCAGTTCCAGCGTGCGCTCGTGCACGGCGCGCTCCAGCCGGTCCATGCTTTGCAGGCCTTGCAGCGCGCTGGAGACATGATTGGCGATCTGCGCGAACAGGGCCTGGTCTTCATCACTGTAGGTGTGTTCGCGATCGTAACTCTGGATCACCATCGCGCCGATCACCTCGTGGTTCTGGTCCATCAGCGGACAGCCCATCCAGTGCTCCGCCACCGTACCCACGCCAAAGTCCTCTTCGCCCCGCGCCAGCTGGTCGGCTGCCGTCATTACCAGGCGCTGGCCGTTCAGGATGACCCAGGCGGTCGGGGATTCATCGGGCGACGCCAGCTGCACCAGCTGGTCGCGGTAGGGATGGTCGTCCACTTCGTCGACAAAGTAGACGAAACGGACAGCATTGCCTTCCGCCTCGCGGTCGCACAGCGCCACATAGAAGTTGGCCGCATACATGATGCGGCCCAGCGCGGCGTGCACGGATTGCAGGAACACGGCGATATCGGTGCAGCTGCTTGAGAGCTGGCCGATTTCCAGCAGAATCTCCTGGACGGCTTCCAGGCGGCGAAGACGGCTTTCGCTTTGCATAATTTCCCTTTTTTGGTGCGCCTGGGAAATATATCAGGCTGCCCCTGTTAGGGCCAGCCTGACGGCGCAAATGCAACAGCTACGGGCGGCCGAAACCGCCTTCGATCCAGCCCGAGGCGCTGGATGTGGTCAATTTGAAATCGGGCCGCACGCGCACGCTGGCCACTTCCTCGCCGAAGGCATCGACGGCGCTGAGGGTGGCGGTGGGGTTGTCTTCGTCCGGATCGATATCGAGTTTCACCGTCAGCTCGCCCACGCGCACGGACTTGTGCAGTTGCGCGTGCAGCTGCTGCTCGTGGCGGCGCAGCACTTCGCTTGCCGTCTTGACCAGTGTGTTGAAGGCGTTGATATCCAGCGGCTTGGGATTCTTCTTGTCGCGGCCCATGGTCCAGGGGCCGACGAGCGCCGGTTCCGGCTCGCCGTCCTGGTACATGGCGACGGCCCAGCCATCGTCATCTTCGTTCTTGATCACCCGCGCGGTCCAGCCATTGCCCTGCCATACGCGGTCTTCCTGGACCAGGGCTGTTTCATCGTCAAATTCGCTCATGGCCGGCATGATAAAGCAAAGCGGGCCACGATGTTATACTGCTCCGCATGGTCCGCCGCTTCGTCTATCTGCTGCTTGTCGCTTTCACACTCCAGCTTAGCTGGGGGACGATTGCCGCCTATTGCGAGCACGAGTCCGGCCGCGCCGCGCGCCACCTGGGCCACCACGAGCATTCTCCAGCGACGGCCGATGCTGCCGACGCTGCATCTGCCGCTGCCGGCGACCACGGCGACCCGTCCGGCGCCTCGAAGAAGTCCAACGGCCATACGCACTGCTCCTCCTGCTCGCACGCCGCGCTGGCGGCGATCGGGCTTGACGGCGGCCACGCGCACCCGCAAGCGATCGCCATCGCCGCGGCGGCGCCGGTCATCCGCATCTCCTCTGCCTACTTAGCCCCGCCTGAACGTCCCCAGTGGCTGCACGCTGCCTGATCCCGGCCCGCGGGTAATGTCCCGCGCCGCCGGATAGCCATCGTGTTCATCCACTGGAGTTATCCATGCAAATCCGAATTCCCTTGCGGGGATGGGCCTGCGCCCTCGCGCTGTCCATTCCTGCGGGCCTTTCCTGCGCGGCCGAGACGCTGACGCTGGAGCAGGCCATCGCCCGTGCCTACGCGGCGAATCCTTCTTTACGGGCCGTGTCGCACGGCGTGGCCATTGCCGATGCGGAGCGCGAGCAGGCCGGCGCGCTGCCGAATCCTGAATTTTCTTACCTGCGCGAGGGCAGCGATACGCGCACCGTGCAGGTGTCGCAGGCGCTGGAGCTGGGCGGCAAGCGCGGCGCACGCGTGGCCGTGGCGGACCGCCAGCGGCAACTTGCCCTTGATGCGGTGGCCGTGCAGCGGGCGGCGCTGCGGGCTGACGTGACCGCCGCTTATCTGGATGCGCTGCTGGCGTCGCAGCGGGTGGAGCTGGCGGAGGCGGGGGCGGAGCTGGCGGCGCAGGCTACTTCGGCCGCTTCGCGGCGTGTCGCGGCGGGGAAGATCTCGCCGGTGGAGCAGACCCGTTCCTCCGTCGCGGAAGCGGGCGCGCGGCTGGAGCTGACCCAGGCCAGCGCGGCGCTCGCCCTCGCCCGGCGCAGGCTCGCGGCGCTCCTGGCACAACCTAACCCCTGGGTCAGACCC
>DASWYX010000594.1:0-3299 GCA_036404755.1 Pseudoduganella sp. | reverse complement strand
GTCAAAGACAACAAGTAATCTGCTTCAATAAACGGTCATCCCTGAAAGACTGACCAGCCGAGCCGAGCGACCTGCAACCGGGGCTCGCTCGGCTTTTTCGCATAAATGGCACACCATGGCAAAGCGTGATTTTTACGAGATCCTCGGGGTCGCAAAGAATTCGTCCGAAGACGATATCAAGAAAGCCTATCGCAAGCTCGCGATGAAGTACCACCCGGACCGCAACCCGGACAATAAAGAGGCGGAAGAGAAGTTCAAGGAAGTGAAAGAAGCCTACGAGATGCTGACCAATCCGGAAAAGCGCGAGGCTTACGACCGCTATGGTCACGCCGGTGTCGATCCGAATATGGGCGGCATGGGCGGCGGCGGCTTCGGCGGCTTTGGCGACGCCTTCGGCGACATCTTTGGCGATATCTTCGGTGGCGGCGGTGGCCGCCGCAGCGCTGGCCCGCAGGTGTACCGCGGCGCCGACCTGCGCTACAACCTGGAGATCACGCTGGAACAGGCGGCGCACGGTTTCGACACCACGATCCGCGTGCCGTCCTGGGACAAGTGCGATACCTGCCACGGTTCCGGCGCCAAGCCGGGCACGTCGCCGACCACCTGCTCCACTTGCGGCGGCCACGGCCAGGTCCGCATGCAGCAGGGCTTCTTCAGCATCCAGCAGACCTGCCCGAAATGCCATGGAACCGGCAAGATCATCCCCGAGCCATGCCCATCGTGCTCCGGCGCGGGCCGCATCAAGCGCAACAAGACGCTGGAAGTGAAGATCCCGGTCGGCATCGACAACGGCATGCGCATCCGCTCCACCGGCAACGGCGAGCCGGGCACCAACGGCGGTCCACCGGGCGATCTGTATGTGGAGATCCACATCAAGCCGCACCCGGTATTCCAGCGCGAAGGCGACGACCTGCACTGCGAGATGCCGATCAGCTTTGCCAAGGCGGCGCTGGGCGGCGAGATCGAAGTGCCTACGCTGGACGGCAAGGTGACCTTCACCGTGCCGGAAGGCACCCAGTCGGGCAAGACGTTCCGCCTGAAGGGCAAGGGCATCAAGGGCGTACGCTCCGGCTATCCGGGCGACCTGTTCTGCCACGTGGCCGTGGAAACCCCGGTCAAGCTGAGCGACCGCCAGAAAGAGCTGCTGCGCGAATTCGACCGCTCCACCACCGAGGGCGGCGCCAAGCACAGCCCGCAGACCAAGTCCTTCATGGACAAGGTCAAAGACTTCTTCGAATAAGCCGCACCACGGCCCGCCTCGCGGCGGGCCGTACACACCACTGACGCGTAGGGCGGAGCATCGATCCGCCGTGCGTCCCCACCAGCACTATCAAAAAGGGCCATAATCATGACTGACCCCAATGACGTCCTCCAGCACCTCCTGCAGAACAACCGCAAATGGGCGGAAGACAAGGTAGCAAAAGACCCCGACTACTTCCACAACCTGTCCACCGTGGCGCCGGAATTCCTGTGGATCGGCTGTTCCGACTCGCGCGTGCCGGCGAATGAACTGCTGGGCATCCCGCCGGGCAAGGTATTCGTCCACCGTAACATCGCCAACGTCGTCGTGCACTCGGACCTGAACAGCCTGTCCGTGCTGCAGTTCGCGATCGAAGTGCTGAAGGTGAAGCACGTGATCATCGTGGGCCACTATGGCTGCAAGGGCGTGCACACCGCGCTGACCGGCGGCCGCGTGGGCCTGGTCGACAACTGGCTGCGCCACGTGCAGGACGTCGCGCAGAAGCACGACCGCTACCTGGGCGACGCCCTGGGCGACATCAACAAGCGCAGCGAGCGCCTGTGCGAACTGAATGTGGTGGAGCAGGTGGTCAACGTCTGCCAGACCACCATCGTGCAGGACGCGTGGGACCGCGGCCAGGAACTGACCGTGCACGGTTTCGTGTATGGCCTGAAGGACGGCCTGCTGAACGACCTGAAAATGTCCATCGCCTCGCCAGCCGACCTGGCGCCCCGCCTCGACGCCCGCCTGGGCGCTTACGCAGCCGCTTCGGCCTGACGTTCGCTTAGCCGCCGCTGGAAGGCCAGGAAATCCCTGGCCGTCCGGCCCGGCGCTTCCAGCATCGGCACATGGCCGATGCCTTCCATCAGCACCACTTCACTATCCGGCATCAGCGCTTTCATCGCGCCCGCAGCCTGCGGATTCAGCAGCCGGTCTTCCTTGCCCCACACGATCAGCGCCGGCGTATCGATCCGCTTTGACAGCGTGGGCGAATGCACCACTTCGCGCATGATTTGCGCATGCAGCGGATAGTCCGCCACGGCACGCCGCGCCAGCTGATGGAGCAGGCAGTAGGGCAACCAGGGCTGCCTGTACATGCAAAGGCCGATCAGGTCCCGCATCGCCCGCGGGTCGCGCACCAGCAGCGGCGTTTCGCCGGTCGCCATGTAATGCTGGAAGACCGGAACCTGCCATGCCGCGTCCGTGCCTGCGGCGTCCAGCAGCCACAGGCTCGCCACCTGGGCCGGATGGCGTGCCGCGTACTCGCAGGCGATGAAGCCGCCCATCGAATTGCCGCCCAGGTGGAAGCGCTGCACGCCCAGTTCACCGAGGAAGGCGCGCAGGTTCTCCACCTGCTGCGCGACATCGTGCTTCGCCGACGCATCGCGCCGCGCTTCGCCGAAGCCGGGCAGGTCGGGGATGATTACGCGGTAGTGCGGCGCCAGCCACGCCGCAATGCGCGTGAAGTTATCCTTGTCGGCGCCGAAACCGTGCAGCAGCACGAGGACTTCCGGACCATTGCCGCCCTCCAGGTAAGGCAGGCTGCCGCGCCTGGCGGAAAGCCCGGCGCGCCGGCGCTCCAGGCTGATACCCAGCTGCGCCGCCTGCGCCGGCAGTAAACGGTTGAAGGCGCACAGGCCGAGCGTGACGGCCGCCAGCACATAGAGAAGGACCATTTTTTCTCCCGAGGCGCGCGCATCGCGCACCGAATTGTCATATACTGTATATGCGTACAGTAAAATATGGTTAAATGGAAACAATCGAAAAGCTGGAAATTCTTGCGGACGCAGCGAAGTATGACGCGTCTTGCGCCAGCAGTGGGGCGCCCAAACGGTCTTCGGTAGGGCGGGAGGGCATCGGCGCGACCAATGGCATGGGCATCTGCCACAGCTACACGCCGGACGGCCGCTGCGTCTCTCTGCTGAAAATCCTGCTCACCAATTTCTGCCAGTACGATTGCCAGTACTGCGTGAACCGCCGCAGCTCGAACGTGCCGCGGGCGCGTTTCAGCGTGCAGGAAGTGGTGCGGCTGACGGTCGACTTCTATCTGCGCAATTAC
>DASWYX010000593.1:0-8450 GCA_036404755.1 Pseudoduganella sp. | reverse complement strand
CTTGCCGTTCGCGTCCTGGAACAGGTGCTCGTCCGCCGCGGCGGGCGCGGTTTCGCGGCCGTCGTAGGCTTGCACGTGCTTGCCGTCGAAGTGCATCAGGAAGGCGCCGCCGCCGATGCCGGACGATTGCGGCTCGACCAGCGTGAGCACGAGCTGGGTGGCGATGGCCGCGTCCAGCGCCGTGCCACCCTGCTTCAGCATCTGGTAGCCGGCTTCGGTGGCCAGGGGATTCGCCGCGGCGACCATGTATTTCTGCGCACTCCAGCCGGTCTTTTCCTGGTAACCGGTGGCGATTTCAGGCGCGCGCTGGGCGACGTCCTGGGCGTGAACAAGGGAGCTGGCGAACAGCGCGGCTGCGAGGGCGAGGGTTTTGTGGCGGATCATGCATTCTCCAGGGGCAAGACTGCATCGTACCGCAAAACCCGGACTTCCGGGTCAGACCCAAGGGTCAGACCCTGGCCTGCAGCGGCCGCGTGGCGGGGTCAGACCCTCGGGTCTGACCCGGGGTTGGGTTTTACTTGGGCTGCATGCGAATTGCGCCATCCAGGCGGATGGTCTCGCCGTTCATCATCGTGTTCTCGATGATGGCCTTGGCCAGGTTCGCGTATTCGAACGGCTTGCCGAGGCGCGGCGGGAATGGGACCATCTTGCCCAGCGCGTCCTGCACCTCGGCGGGCATGCCCAGCAGCATAGGGGTTTCGAAGATGCCCGGCGCGATGGTCATCACGCGGATGCCGCTGCGCGACAGGTCGCGCGCCATCGGCAGCGTCATGCCGGCAACGGCGGCTTTGGACGCGCCGTAGGCAGCCTGGCCGATCTGACCGTCGAAGGCGGCGACGGACGCGGTGTTGATGATCACGCCGCGCTCGCCCCACTCGGCAGCCTCGGTCTTCGACATCGCGTCGGCGGCCAGGCGGCACATATTGAAGGTGCCGACCAGGTTGATGTTGATGGTGCGCTGGAAGACGTCCAGCGGATGCGGGCCATCCTTGCCGACGGTTTTCACGGCCGGCGCCACGCCGGCGCAGTTGACCAGGCCACGCAGCGTGCCCATGGCGGTGGCGGCAGCGACAACGGCCTGGCCGTCCGCTTCCGAAGTCACGTCGCACTTGACGAACTTGCCGTCCAGTTCAGCGGCCAGCTTCTCGCCCGCTTCCACCTGCACGTCGGCCAGCACCACCTTGCCGCCGTTTTCCGCGATCATGCGCGCCGTGGCCGCGCCCAGGCCGGACGCGCCGCCGGTGATGATGAATACCTGATCCTTGATCTGCATGTCTTCCCCTAATTCGTTGATGGAATTACTTTACGTTACGTAAACGTCAAACAGGGCTTATTGTAGCGAATCACGGACAGCTCATCCACATTCCGTTGCTGGCGCATGGCTTTCCCGTCGGGCTGACGCTCACGCCCTGCGGGTTGTTGTAGATGTTGCCGCCGGCGTCGCGGCAACCGGCCGGGCCGCAGGTGACGGGGATGGGCGCGCTGGGTCCGGGCAAGGGCGTCAGGGCCGGCAAGGTTGGCACGACGGGCGCCTTGCCCGGCGTGAAATTGCCCGAGGCGGCCGCCACGGCCGACGGCGGCGTGGCCGGCGTCAGCGTGGGCGCCCAGGCGGCCTGCGGTATCTCGGTGTTTTTCGGCGCAGCCATGCGCGGCATGGGATCGCTCAGCTGGGGCACGGGGCGGCGCGGCATCAGCTTTTTTGGCGGCGCGGTGCGGCAGGGTTCCACGGCGAGATGACGGCCATCCTTGCTGAGGGTGCAGACCGGCAGGCGGGCGTAGGCTTCCTGCTCGGGTGTCAGGGCGGGCGCCGCACCGGCCAGGGCGGCGAAAGCGGTGGAGATCAGAAATAGCATGGGAGCCTCCTGGGCTCCCATCATAGTCCAATTCGCCGCGCCGCCGCGCGCTGCGACGGCGGGCGGACCGGACGCCCTACTTCGCGGCGGCGGGCGCCGTTTCGACGGCGGCCGTGGCGGCGGACGCCGATGCGACGGCAGCGGTGGGGGCCGGCGGCGCGGCGGTGGCGGGCGCCACCATCGGTGCGTTGGCCTGGATCGGCGCCATCGTCACCGACAGCATGCCGGTGGCCGGCAGCAGCGGCACCAGCAGCAGGGCCACGATATTGATGATCTTGATCAGCGGGTTCACGGCCGGGCCGGCAGTATCCTTGTACGGGTCGCCGACGGTATCGCCGGTCACCGCCGCCTTGTGGGCGTCCGAGCCTTTGCCGCCGTGGTTGCCGTCCTCGATATACTTCTTCGCGTTATCCCAGGCGCCGCCGCCGGTTGTCATCGAAATCGCCACGAACAGGCCGGTGATGATGGTCCCCATCAGCAGGCCGCCCAGCGCGCGCGGTCCGAGCAGCATGCCGACCAGCACCGGCACCAGCACGGGCAGCAGCGAAGGCAGGACCATTTCCTTGATGGCGGACGCGGTCAGCATGTCCACCGCCTTGTCGTACTGCGGCTTGCCGGTGCCGTCCATGATGCCCTTGATTTCCTTGAACTGGCGGCGCACCTCGACCACCACGGCGCCGGCGGCGCGGCCCACTGCCTCCATCGCCATCGCGCCGAACAGGTAGGGAATCAGCCCGCCGATGAAGAGGCCCACGATCACCATCGGGTCGGACAGGTCGAACGTCATCTTCAGCTCGCGCGTTTCCAGCGCGTGCGTGTAGTCGGCAAACAGCACGAGGGCGGCCAGGCCGGCCGAACCGATCGCATAGCCCTTGGTCACGGCCTTGGTGGTATTGCCGACGGCGTCCAGCGGGTCGGTAATGGCGCGCACAGAATCGGGCATGCCGGACATTTCCGCAATGCCGCCCGCGTTGTCGGTCACCGGGCCGTAGGCATCCAGCGCCACCACGATACCGGCCATCGACAGCATGGCCGTCGCCGCAATCGCCACGCCGTACAGGCCGGACAGCTTGAAGGAAATCAGGATCGCCACGCAGACGGCGATCACCGGCCATGCGGTGGACTTCATCGACACGCCCAGGCCGGCAATGATGTTGGTGCCGTGGCCGGTAGTGGAAGCCTGCGCGATATGGCGCACCGGCGTGAAATCGGTGCCGGTATAGAACTCGGTGATGTAGACCATCAGACCGGTAAGCACGATGCCGACCACGGTGGCGCCCAGCATCTTGTAGCGCATCTCATCGTCCGGCCACACCATCCAGGTTACGACCACGAAGCCGATCAGGGACAGCCCGGCCGCCCACCACAAGCCGGTGTACAGCGCGGACATGATCTTCTTGCCCGGCTTGGCCTTGACCATCGAGCAGCCGACGATGGACCCCAGGATGGATACGGCGCCCAGCAGCATCGGATACATCACGGCCTGGGTCGGCGCGTTGGCGATCAGCAGTGCGCCCAGCAGCATGGTGGCGATCAGCGTGACCACATAGGTTTCGAACAGGTCGGCCGCCATGCCGGCGCAGTCGCCGACATTGTCGCCCACGTTGTCCGCAATCACGGCGGGGTTGCGCGGGTCGTCTTCCGGGATGCCCGCTTCCACCTTGCCCACCAGGTCGGCGCCCACGTCCGCGCCCTTGGTGAAGATGCCGCCGCCCAGGCGGGCGAAGATCGAAATCAGCGAGGCGCCAAAGGCGAGACCGATCAGGGGCTTGATCACGTCATGCATGGATACGCCTTGCGCGCCCTGGGACGTCAGCAGCATATAGAACAGGGCCACGCCCAGCAGGCCGAGGCCGACCACCAGCATGCCGGTGATGGCGCCGCCCTTGAAGGCGACGTTGAGCGCCTCGTTCATGCCGACCGATGCCGCCTGCGCCGTGCGCACATTGGCGCGCACCGAGACGTTCATGCCGATGAAGCCGCAAGCGCCGGACAGCACGGCGCCGATGAAGAAGCCCAGCGCAGTCTGCCAGCCGAGCATGAAGAAGATGGCAAGGAGAAGAACGACGCCGACGATGGCGATGGTTCGGTACTGCCGCGCGAGATAAGCCGCTGCACCCTGCTGGATGGCTGTGGCGATTTCCTGCATGCGCGGATTGCCCGCGTTCTGGCCAAGAATCCAGTTGCGTGCCCACAAACCATAGACGACCGCGAGCACTCCGCACGCTATTGCGAACCACAGACTTGCTGCCATAAATTGCCCCCTTCTGTTATTAGAATCAAGTGCTACATCACGAAATCAGAAATCACCGCGCCTTGTGGGCGCGGCATTAACCGGACTACGTACTGCAAACCTTTGATGCTGCAACGGCCAGGGGGCCGTCAGGCGGCGGAGTATTGATCCGCCGTGCGCGCGTACCTGCGAATGAAAAAGCGGGCCAGTGGCCCGCTCCGTATCAGTTGGACAGCGCCGCGAATGCGCGGTCGCGAATTTCCTCGACTGGGCCCACACCCTCGATCTTGCGATACTTCGGTGCACCAGGCGCGCCCGATTGGGCCCACTTGTTGTAATAGTCCAGCAGGACTTCGGTCTGGTTGTGGTAGACATCCAGGCGCTTCTTGACGGTTTCCGGCTTGTCGTCGTCGCGCTGCACCAGCGGTTCGCCGGTCACGTCGTCCTTGCCCTCTTCCTTTGGCGGGTTGAACTTCACATGGTAGGTGCGGCCCGAGCCCGGATGGCAGCGGCGGCCGGACATGCGTTCGATGATCTGCTCATCCGGCACGTCGATTTCCAGCACATAGTCCACGGCCACGCCGGCATCCTTCATGGCGTCCGCCTGCGGGATGGTGCGCGGGAAGCCGTCGAACAGGTAGCCGTTGGCGCAATCCGCTTCCTTCAGGCGTTCCTTGACCAGGCCGATGATGATGTCGTCGGACACCAGCTGGCCAGCATCCATGACCTTCTTGGCAGCCAGGCCCAGTTCCGTGCCAGCCTTGATGGCCGCGCGCAGCATATCGCCCGTGGAAATCTGCGGAATGTTGTACTTTTCCTTGATGTAGTTGGCCTGAGTGCCTTTGCCGGCACCGGGTGCTCCTAACAGAATGAGACGCATGAAAGTTCCTAAAACAATATAAATAATGTGGTTGCCTTGACTACCTTGCTACGAAACTTACCACAAAAGTAAGGCAAAACGCCAATCCGTCTCCAAATTGGCTGTTGGTTATTCGACTAGATGTAGTGGGCGCGCACGCGCTCCAGGTCTTCGGGTGTATCCACCCCTGCCGCGGGCGCGGACGCGGTCACGTGGACGGCGATGGAATAGCCATGCCACAGCACGCGCAACTGCTCCAGCGCTTCGATGTTTTCCAGCGGAGATACTTCCAGCGCCGGGTAGGCCTGCAGGAAGTCGTTGCGGTAGGCGTAAAGTCCGATATGGCGCAACGGGATGTAGCCGGAGGGCAGCGCGTCCTTCGTTTGTGCAAAGGCGTCGCGGTGCCAGGGAATGGTGGCGCGGCTGAAATACAGGGCGCGGCCCTGTTTATCCAGCACGACTTTCACCACATTGGGGTTGAAGGCGTCGGCCGCTTCATGCAGCGGGTGGGCGCAGGTGGCCATCGGCACGTCCGCGCCGATGCGGGCGGCGGCCGCTTGCAGCAGGGCGGGATCGATCAGGGGTTCGTCGCCCTGCAGGTTGACCACGACGGCGTCCGCCGGCAGGTTCAGTTTCTGCGCCACTTCGGCAATTCGGTCGGTGCCGGACGGGTGGTCGGCGCGGGTCAGGCAAACTTCCACGCCATGCTGTTCGCAGGCGGAGCGGATGTCTTCGTGGTCGGTGGCGACGATGATGCGGCTGGCGCCGGATTGCGCGGCGCGTTCGGCCACGCGCACCACCATGGGCTTGCCGCCCAGGTCGGCCAGCGGCTTGTTCGGCAGGCGCGTCGAGGCCAGGCGGGCCGGGATGATGACGATGAAGGACACGGCTTACTCCGTGCTGTCCTGCAGGGTGCGCGCTTCGTCGGCCCACATGATGGGGATGCCGTCGCGGATCGGATAGGCCAGGCGGTCGCCGCGGCAGATCAGTTCCTGGTTTTTCTTATCGTATTCCAATGGACCCTTGCAGACGGGGCAGACCAGGATATCAAGCAGACGTGCATCCACGACATTTCTCCACAATTTGGTCAGCCAGCGCGCGGTCGATGCGGGCGCTGACCGGAACGACCCAGATTCTCGGGTCGTTGCTTAGTTCTTCAATTTGTCGACATTTTACTGCATCCTTCTCGGTCACCAGAATAACGTCAGCTCTGCGGTCGGCGAAGGGACTGTCGCGGAAGTCATGATGATCCGGCAGGGGCAGCTCTTCCGGCTCCAGGCCGGCGGCGCGCAGCATGGCGAAAAAGCGGCCCGGATTGCCGATGCCGGCAGCCGCCAGCACCTTGCCGCCGCGCGCGGCCAGCTCGGCGAGCGTGATGCGCTGCGCAGGATCGAGCAAACGCTCGGCGACGTCGCCGGCCAGCACCATCTGCACCGGCGGCGCACCACCATCGTCCGGCAGGATGGACGCCGCATGGCTCTCGCCCGGCGCCCGCACGGCTGGGCCGGCTGCTGCGGCGGCTGGAGCGAGGCCCGCGTGAGACGCAGCAGGGGTGGCGCGAGGGGCGACGGTGGCGGCGAGGGATGGGGAGAGCGCGGAGGCGTTCACCACGGTGAAGTCGCGGCGGCGCGAGGGTGGCTCGCGCAGGGGGCCGGCGGGCAAGGTCCAGCCATTGCCGACGCCGCGGCTGTCGAACAGCACGATTTCGACGTCGCGCGCCAGCGCGTAATGCTGCAGGCCGTCGTCGGCGACGATGATGTCCACCTCCGGCCGCGCGGCCAGCAGCGCCCTGCCCGCCTCCGCCCGGCGCCGGCTGACCATGACAGGCGCCCCGGTGCGGGCCGCGATGAGGACCGGCTCATCGCCGACGTCGGCAGGAGAAGAAGACGAGGTAACCAGCTGCGGCGCGGCCGTAGCCGCACTGCCGAAACCGCGCGAAATCACGCCGGGCGTAAAGCCGGCGGAACGGAGCGCCTCGACCAGCCAGATGGTCAGCGGCGTCTTGCCGGTGCCGCCGATGAAGATATTGCCGACCACGACCACCGGAACAGGCAGGCGCTCGGCGCGCGACAGGCCGGCGGCGTACATGCCCCGGCGCACGGCAGCGAGCGCGCGAAACACCAGGGAGAGCGGCCACAGCGCGCACGCCAGCGGCCCGCGCCGCAGCCACTCGCGGCTGAGCGTGCTCTCCAGCGAGGAGGACATTATTTGCCCTGGCCGGTCTGCGCAGCGAAGGTCAGCTTGTCGAAACCGGCGAGGCGCGCGGCTTCCATCACATTGACCACCATCTGGTGCATGGCGAACTGGTCGGCGTTGATGATGACCACCGGCTGCTCGCCAGGCTTGGCGGCCGCGCGCAGATGCTCGGCCAGGCCGGCCACATTCGAGAAGGACACGGCCTGGTTATTCACCGTGTAATTGCCCTTGGCGTCGACCGTGACATTGATCTCGGCCGGCTTCTCCAGCGCCTTCTCGGCTTCGGCGGTCGGCAGCGTGATCTTCAGCTCGGTGAACTTGCTGTAGGTCGTGGTGACCATCAGGAAAATCAGGATGACCAGCAACACGTCGATAAACGGAATCAGGTTGATTTCCGGATCTTCGCGCTTCTGTCCCCTGCGGAAATTCATGGCCATGAGGCGCCCCGCTTACTTGCGCGAGTCGTGGACGATGTCCACAAACTTCACCGCCTGCTGTTCCATCTCGATGATGAAGCTGTCCACCAGGGCGCGGAAATGACGGTAGAACACCAGGGTCGGCATCGCGATCGCCAGGCCAAAACCGGTGTTATACAGCGCGACGGAAATACCGTGCGCCAGCTGAGCCGGGTTGGTGCCGGCCGCGTTGGTGGAACCGAAGATCTCAATCATGCCGACCACGGTGCCGAACAGGCCCATCAGCGGCGCCAGCGTCGCGATGGTGCCGAGGGTGGTCAGGAAGCGTTCCAGCGTGTGCGCCACGCCGCTGCCCGCCTCCTCGATGGATTCTTTCATCACATCGCGCGGCGCATTCACATTGCGCAGGGCCGAAGCCAGCACCACGCCCAGCGGCGAGCTGCTTTCCAGCTTGTTGACGATGTCGGTGGTAATGCTGCCGCTGCGGTAGACGCGCACGACTTCGTCCAGCAGGGTCTTGGGAATGATGCGGGAACGGCGGAGATACATCAGACGCTCAATGATCAGCGCGGTGGCAACAATAGAGGCAATCAACAGCAGCCAGATAGGCCAGCCTGCGGCTTGGAAAATTGCGAGCAACTCGAACTCCTGTTTGTGAGGGAACCTAAACGCGCAATGTATCGTGTTGGCAAGCTTACGGCAAGTGTGTGCGAAACCCACATATTCTGTGGACAAGATTGTTGGCAAGCCGCTCGACCATCAACTAAGCTTTTGATTTGCAAGTGAATTTTCCTAATGCAAAATTTTTCAGCAGCATTTTTGGGGGGCCCGCCCTCCCGGGTTTTTCACATATTCTGTGGACAAAATTGTGCAGAATGCCACGGCAAGCCAGC
>DASWYX010000592.1:0-3295 GCA_036404755.1 Pseudoduganella sp. | reverse complement strand
AGGCTGGCCGCCCAGCCGATGAGCAAGCCCTGCCACACAAAATGCAGCAACGACCAGCCGATGGCGGGAATGAGCGCGTTCAGCAGATTGCTCATGGGACAGGGCTCCTACCTTATTAAGTTTGAATCTAGAATAAATGATCTAGATATTCGTGTCTAGAATTTTTTGTCTAGATGCGGGCGCGGCTCGTTGGGATGTAATGTAGGACGACCTGGCGGCCGGTAGGGGCGGATTGCGACGAACGGGGAAAAACGGGGAGCAGGATGCAGAATGCGCCCCGGACGCGGCGGGGAACGCGACGGAGCAGCGGCGCGACGGAGCAGCGGCGCGACGGCACTGCGCGGCGGCGCCGCGCGTAACGCAGCCCGCCGTCGCGATAAGCAGCTTAGAAGAGAACGACCGAGCGGATCGACTCGCCGCGCTCCATCAGCGCGAAGCCCTCGTTGATTTGATCGAGCGGCATGGTGTGGGTGATCAGCTCATCGATGCGAAGCTTGCCATCCATATACCAGTCAACGATCTTGGGCACATCGGTGCGGCCGCGGGCGCCGCCGAAGGCCGAGCCGAGCCAGTGGCGCCCGGTCACCAGCTGGAAGGGACGGGTGGAAATCTCCTGCCCCGCCGCCGCCACGCCGATCACGATCGACTTGCCCCAGCCCTTATGGCAGCACTCCAGCGCCTGCCGCATCAGCGTCGTGTTGCCGACGCACTCGAAGGAATAGTCCGCGCCGCCATCGGTGAGCTGGACGATGGCGTCGACCACGTTCTCCACGTCCTTCGGATTGATGAAGTGGGTCATGCCGAACTCGCGCGCCATCTTCTCGCGCGCCGGATTGATGTCGATGCCGATGATCTTGTTGGCGCCCACCATCTTCGCGCCCTGGATCACGTTCAGGCCGATGCCGCCCAGGCCGAACACCACCACATTGGCGCCCGCTTCCACCTTGGCCGTGAACAGCACGGCGCCCACGCCCGTGGTCACGCCGCAGCCGATGTAGCACACCTTGTCGAAAGGCGCGTCCTCGCGGATGCGCGCCAGCGCGATTTCCGGCACCACGATGTAATTGGAGAAGGTGGACGTGCCCATGTAGTGGAACAGCGGCTTGCCGTCCAGCGAGAAGCGGCTGGTGCCATCGGGCATCAAGCCCTTGCCCTGGGTGGCGCGGATGGCCTGGCACAGATTGGTCTTTTGCGACAGGCAGAATTTGCACTGGCGGCATTCCGGCGTGTACAGCGGAATCACGTGGTCGCCCGCCTTCAGCGATTTCACGCCGGGCCCGCATTCCAGCACCACGCCGGCGCCCTCGTGGCCGAGAATGGCCGGGAAGATGCCTTCCGGGTCGGCGCCGGACAGCGTGTACTGGTCGGTGTGGCAAATGCCGGTGGCCTTGATCTCCACCAGCACCTCGCCTTCGCGCGGGCCCTGCAGGTCCACTTCCTCAATCGTCAGCGGCGCGCCCGCCTTCCATGCCACTGCTGCCCTGGTTTTCATGTCGCTTCTCCAATTGTGAGCAAAGCGACATCATAACAAGCCACGTATTAACGCGCTTCCAGTTGTAAGGCGGACGGCACCTGCGGATCGATGTCGAGCAGGTGGGCCACCGTATGCCATAGCTGGCGTGGCGAGGTCCACGGTTTCGGCAGGAAGGCGTGCGCCTGGTGGTGCAGCGCCGGCTGGCTGGCGGTGTACAGCAGCACCGGCACGTGGCTGCGCTCGCGCAGGCTGCGCACCAGCGTGTGGCCGTCGCCGTCGGGCAGGTCGGGGTCGAGTACGACGAGGGCGAAATCACCGCTGTCGAGCTGCCGGCGGGCCGCCTCCAGCGTGGCGGCGTGCACCACTTCGGTGTCCGGCACCAGCAGGGTGGCCAGCACCACGGCGGCATCCATATCAGGGTCGATGTGCAGCACGCGCGGCAGCACGTGTGCATCCAGGGAAGACATATTCATTGGTTTCTCCGCGCGCGGCAAAGCCAGCGCAAACTGGTGGTCGGCGGAGCTGGGCCGAGGAGTTACTGCGGCGGCGGGGAAAAGGCGGCCGGGGGATGGGCGGCGCGGGCAGGTTGATGGCTCCACGCGTGACCGCCAGTGTATCCCATCCCTCGCCGGAAGCCCAAGATTTATTTCTTCAGGCGTGAGTTAAATGCCGCGTGCAGGCTGTTGAGCATTTCCTCGGCCTGTAACAACTGGTCGGCCACTTCATTGATCTTGCGCCGGCTGGAGCGGGCATGGTCGCGCAGCACTTCGAAAGCCGTGTTGCGGTCGGTCTGATACTTGCACATCAAAAGCCCGACAGCCAGGCTGGTTTCCCGCCCGGCCGCCAGCGCCGCGTTCAGATTCACTTCCGTGCGGCGCAGCTGGCGGATTTCGTCGGCGCGCGCCAGGCCGGCCTGGAAGGCGGGCATCAGGTGGTGCTCGTCCACCGGTTTCACGACGAAACCGACGGCGCCGTACGCGGCCGCCTGTTTCGACGCATCGGCATCGCCGCGCCCGGAAAGGAACATGAAAGGCACCGAGGTGTTGCGATTGAGCTGCTTGGCCAGTTCCAGGCCGCTCATGCCGGGCATGTGGATGTCCAGCAGCGCCAGGTCCGGCTCGCGCTCGCCGATCAGCTGCAAGGCCTGGTCGGAGGAATGCGCGGCCATCGTGTCGTAGCCCGCGCTGCGCAGCAATTCGCCAAGGTATTCGGTCAGAAGCTTATCGTCGTCAACGATCAGGATCAGGCGCTTGGGCGCGGGAGCATTCATGGTCGGCAACCTTGGACGGATGGCAATGGGCCGATTATAAGGCGGTTTCCCCGAATAAGGCACGGAAGGCATGCACGGCGCCGGCGATATCGCTGGCCAGATACACGCTGCTGATCGCCGCCACCATGTGGGCGCCCTGCCCCACGAGCGGCGCGGCGTTTTGCGGCGTCATGCCGCCGATGACGACCACCGGCGTTTGCGGCAGCGCATTGCGGGCATCGGCCACGATCTGCGGCGGCGTGGTGACCGCATATTTCTTCACGCGCGACGGGTAGAAGCCGCCGAAAGCCACGTAGCTGGCGCCCGCCGCGGCGGCGTCGTGCGCGCGCTGCAGTTCGCCATAGCAGGAGGCGCCGACGATCTTGTCCGCCCCCACCACGGCGCGGGCTTCGGCCACGCCGGCGTCCGTGCCGCCGACGTGGATGCCGTCCGCATTCAGCTCGCGGCAGATGGCGATGTGATCGTTGACGATGAACGGCACCCGGTAGCGGCGGCACAGCTCCAGCAGCTTGCCGGCCTGCTCGTAGCGCAGCGCTTCGCTGGCCGTCTTG
>DASWYX010000591.1:0-21147 GCA_036404755.1 Pseudoduganella sp. | reverse complement strand
CGGGACGCTGCGTCGCGTCTGCCGGTGCCGGCGCGCGGTTGCCAACGGACGCGGCGGCGGACGCAGAGGCGGGTGCGGCGGCGAGGGCGGACGCGGCGAGGAGCAGCGCGGCGGCGGGGGCGGGGTGATGGTTTGGCATGCAGGCAGTATGCTTGCGCGCCTGGGAGCGGGCGTTGAGCCCGCGCAAGGGATCAGCCGGCGATGAAGCCGCGGCTGCGCGAAACGGAAGTCGTGTGGCCGGTCGGTCCGTACACGGCGGCGGCAGCGGCCTGTGGACGCAGTGCCTGCAAGGCGCCCTGGGTCGTGCTCAGGTGCTTGTTGATCAACATGCCGTTCAGGCGGTTCAGCTCCTTGGCCTCGCGCGTCTGATCCAGCACCTGCTGCCACAGCGCGCGCGACTCGTCATCGCCCTGGGCGGCGAGCCAGGCTTCCATGCCGGCCTCCTGTGCAGCGAAGCCGAGCGCAGCCAGCGCCTTGTGGCGACCGGTGGCCAGCGCAGCCATCTGCGCGACCAGGTCGGACTTGTGCGGCGTGAGGGCGGTCAGCTTGTCGATGTCCGCCGCCACCAGATGGTCCTGTTCCTGCTTCAGCACTTCGAGCAGCTGGGTAATCAGCTGTTGTTCGGCGCGCAGGCTGTTCATCGGGGAGTCGGACATGGTTTTACCCTGGCTTAGCGTTTGCGCGAGTGCAGCAGGTCGCGTACCGTTTCCAGCAAGCCGTCTGCCACTTTCTCGGAATTGACCTGGAACTGGCCATCGGCGATCGCCAGCTTGATGCGCTCGACTTTCTTGGTGTCGAACACTGCATTGCTGGCGCTGGCGCCACTGGCCGCTAGTGCCTGCCCCTGGGCAGACAGGCGCACGTTATCGGTCGGCGCCTGATTGGTCGCAGCTGCCGCCTTTTCCGCCGTGCGGGCGTTATTGGTGGTGGCTGGCGACGTCGGCAGCCCCGGCGTGCTCTTTAATGAATCATTGATTTTCACAGCATTATCCTCGTCTGGTTGGAGACTTTACTCCGGGATACGAGTCTGATATCGGCAGCGGCTTGCGAAACTTTAGCCGGACAGCGACAAATTCCTCGTTACCGTGCTCAGAAGCTCACTTCCACCAGTCCGCCCGCTTTCGCGATGCCGCTAATTTGTTGCCCATTGGCAGTTCTTACCTGTACTACTTGGCCTTCGCCGGCGTTCGCCGCCGCCTTGCCTTCCGCCGACACCGAGAAGCCGTTGCCGCGCGAAACCAGCTTGACCGGCTGTCCCATCAGCACCACAGGCTTGCTCTTCAGTAAATCCACGCGCACCGGCATACCTGCCGAAATGGAAAGATTGCTGGTACGTCCGACAACTTGCGCCTTGTCTGTCGCGACGCCGGCGGGCAGCGTGGTCAGCTCGCCCTGCATCACGGCCAGCTGGCTTTCCTCGATCGCCTGGCCCGGGGCCAGCGGTGCAGCCGCGGCAATATAGTTTCCGAGCACGGACACATTAGCCTGAATATACACCTGCCACGGCGTCGGCGCTGCGCAGCGTACACCCACCGTGGTCTTGCCCCAGGCGCGCGCGCCCGGCATCAGGAAAGCTTCGGGCGCCGGGCAGGGCGCCAGCGACAGGCGCGGATCGACCGCCCCCACGTGCACGGTGACCTTGCCCGGCAGGCCGGCCGTCTGCACTTGCAGGAATTGCTCGACGCTCTGGCGCAGCACGGCGACGTCCATGCGATTCTGGGCTCCGGCGGCCGAGGCCAGCAAGAGCAGGGCAGTAGTGATGAGTGTGCGTTTCATGGCAGCCATCTTAGCCTCGCGTGCGCGGAGGAAAGCGGGGAATAGCGTGGAAAACCCCAGCCTTCTCTTTCGATCATTTGCGCGTGTTGCTCCGTATCATCGATCCTGTCATCAAAAGAGGGCGACCGCCATGTTAGGGAAACTCGACGATTACCTGCGATTCAATGAAACCGCGCTGAGCCTGCGCTCCCAGCGCCAGACCGTGCTCGCGTCCAATATCGCCAATGCCGACACCCCGAACTACAAGGCGCGCGATATCGACTTCACCGCAGCCCTGAGCAGCGCCATGGCAAAGAATGCCGCGCCGGCGCCGCTGAAGGCGACCGCCCCCAAGCATTTCCCCGTCCCCCGGCAAGACGCCGGCACGCTGGCCGACGGCACGCCGCTGCAATACCGCGGCGTGGTGCAGGGCGCGGTGGACGGCAATACCGTCGATATGGATGTGGAACGCAACGCCTTCGCCGACAACGCCCTGCGCTACGAGGCCGGCGTGCAGTTCATTAACTCGCAGATCAAGGGCCTGCTGGCCGCGATCCAGGGAGGTCAATAATGTCTTCGCTGTTCAATATTTTCAACGTTGCCGGCTCGGCCATGAGCGCCCAGGCCCAGCGCCTGAACGTGACCGCTTCCAACCTGGCGAATGCGGACAGCGCCACCAGCGCCAGTGGCGAAGCCTACCGCGCCAAGCAGGTGGTGTTCGAAGCCACGCCTGCCGCCGACAACTCGTCCACCGGTGTGAAAGTGCAGCGCGTGATCGAAGATCCCTCGCCGCTGAAGCAGGTCTACGACCCCAAGCACCCGCTGGCCGACGACAAGGGCTACGTCACGATGCCCAATGTGAACGTGGTGGATGAGATGGTGAACATGCTGTCCGCTTCCCGTTCCTACCAGACCAATGTGGAAACCATGAACGCAGCCAAGACCATGCTGCTGAAAACCCTGACCATCGGTCAGTAAGAAGAGGCCCCGATCATGACCAGTGCAGTAAGCAATACCACTTCTTCCGGCGGCGTGCCGGCCTCCCTGCTGAACGCGGTGAATCCGAAGGCGACCAAGGCCACCGACAGCGTGCAGGCCGATACCGACAAGTTCATGACCCTGCTGATCACCCAGCTGAAGAACCAGGACCCGCTGAACCCGCTGGACAATGCCCAGGTCACCAGCCAGCTGGCCCAGCTGTCGACCGTGACCGGCATCAACAAGCTGAACGAAACCATGAACACGCTGCAGGGCAATTACCAGCTGTCCTCGCAACTGCAGGCGACCAGCCTGATCGACCACGGCGTACTGATCGAAGGCAGCGACCTGACGCTGAAGGATGGCAAGTCCATCTTCGGCGTGGAATTCGGCAGCGCGGCCGATGCGGCACGCATCGATATCGTCAATGCTTCCGGCAAGGTGGTGCATTCGCTGGCGATGAACAGCGGCGTCGACGCCGGCGTGATCCCGCTGACCTGGGATGGCACGCTGGAAGACGGCAGCAAGGCGCCGGACGGTAAGTACAGCGTGAAGCTGACCGCCGTCGCCGGCGACCAGACGCTGAAGGATGCCAAGCCGCTCACTTTCACGACGGTGAGCAGCGTGTCGACCGGCGCCGGCGGCCTGAAACTGAATCTGCCCATCGGCCAGGTGACGATGGATCAAATCAAACAAGTACTGTAAGCAAGCCCAATCTGAATAGGGGAACACCATGTTTCAACAAGGTCTCAGCGGCCTGAACGCCGCCTCCAAATCGCTCGACGTGATCGGCAACAACATCGCCAACGCCAGTACCGTTGGTTTCAAGGGTTCGCAGGCCCAGTTCGCCGACCTGTACGCCAACTCGCTGAACGGCGTGGCCGGCAACAATCCCGGCATCGGCGTGTCCATCGCGCGCCTGGCGCAGCAGTTCACCCAGGGTAATATCGAGACCACCAACAACCCGCTGGACATCTCCATCAACGGCGGCGGCTTCTTCCGCACCGTGACGCCGGGCGGCGCCATCCAGTACAGCCGCAACGGCCAGTTCCAGCTCGATAACACCGGCACCATCCGCAATGCACAGGGCCAGGCCATCACCGGCTACCTCGCCAACAAGCAGGGCGTGATCCTGTCCGGCGCACCGGTGCCGATCACCATCGATTACTCGGATCTGACGCCGGTTGCGACGACCAAGGCCAACTTCTCGCTCAACCTGGATTCGCGCAGCACCGTGCCGACCAAGGTGCCGTTCGACGCAGCCGACCCGACCACCTACAACAAGCAGACCGTACTGGACGTCTACGACAGCCTGGGCAATCCGCACGTGATGTCGATGTACTACGTGAAGACCAATGCGGGCATGTGGGACGTGTATGCAGGTAATGACGGCATCGAGATCGCGTCCAAGGCCGCCGCTGCCGCCATCCTGACCGATCCGGCCGTGGCCGCCGCCCGTACCGTCTACCAGACTGCCGTGAACACCGTACCGCAGGTGCAGGCCGACATCGATGCCGCCAACCAGGCCTATTCGCAGGCGGCCGGTACGGCAATGACGACTGCTGCGACTGCAGCAGGCGCCAGCGCCGGCCAGCTGGCCGCGCTGGCCGCCAAGTATGACGTGGCAGCGGGCACCGACGTCGGCTCCATCCCCGGCACCAACCCGGACAAGATCAATGAAGCCCTGGCCGCAGCCGTCAGCGTGCCGGCCGTGAAAGTGGGCACGCTGGCCTTCGACAAGACCGGTGAAATCAGCACCGCCATCATGGCCGGCCTGACGCCGCCGCAAACGGTGCCGTTCACGATCAACCTGCCGATCTTCCCGGACACGGGCTCGATCCAGCCGCTGACCATCACCACTTCCTTCGAAGGCACCACGCAGTACGGCTCGACCACCAGCGAGAAGCTGTCCACCCAGGACGGCTACTCCTCGGGCCACCTGGAGCGCTTCAACACCGATGCCAACGGCGTGATCACCGGCCAGTACTCGAACGGCAAGTCGCGTCCGCTGGCGCAATTCGTGCTGGCCAACTTCGCCAACCCGGACGGCCTGATCCCGCTGGGGAACAATGCCTGGGCCGAGAGCTCGGCCAGCGGTTCGCCATCCGTCGGCACGCCGAACAGCGGTTCGCTGGGCCAGCTGCGTTCGTCCTCGGTGGAGTCGTCGAACGTGGACCTGACCAAGGAGCTGGTGGACATGATCACCGCGCAACGCGTCTACCAGGCCAATGCGCAGACGATCAAGACCCAGGACTCCGTGCTGCAAACCCTGGTCAACCTGCGCTGATAGGCTGAATCATGGACCGCCTGATCTACACGGCCATGACTGGCGCCCGGCATTTGCTGGACCAGCAGGCCACCACCGCCAACAACCTGGCCAACGCCACCACCACGGGCTTTCGCGCCCAGCTCGACTCGTTCCGGGCCGTGCCCGTGGTGTCCGAAGGCTTGCCCACGCGCGCTTTCGTGGTCGACAACACGGTCGGCAGCGATTTCCGCCAGGGCGCACTGCAAACCACCGGCCGCGCGCTGGACGTGGCGGTGCGCGGCGATGGCTGGCTGGCCGTGCAGGCGGCGGACGGTTCGGAAGCCTATACCCGCAACGGCAGCCTGAAGGTCAGCGAGAACGGCCAGCTGCAAACGGCCAACGGCCTGGCCCTCGTCGGCGAGAATGGCCCGATCGCCATACCGCCCGATACCGATATTGCCATCGCCAGCGACGGCACCATCAGCGGCATCAATACCCAGCAGACGCAGCCGGGGCCGGCCAACATCCTCGGCCGCATCAAGCTTGTCAATCCGGACACGAAAGGCCTGGTGCGCGGCGAGGATGGCCTGTTCCGCAACCAGTCCGGCCTGCCGGCCGATCCGGACGTGAACGTGCGCCTGGCCGACGGCGTGCTAGAGGGCAGCAACGTCAATCCCATCGATTCGATGGTCAATATGATCCAGCTGGCGCGCTCCTTCGACACCCAAATGAGCCTGCTGAAGAATGCGGAAAATAACGCGGCAAAAGCCACCCAGATCCTCGCTTTGAATTGACGCTCCCCACGCCATAATGCTTGCGTAGGAATACCGTTAAGGAGCAAGCAAAATGATTCGATCGTTGTGGATTGCCAAGACTGGCATGGAGGCGCAGCAGACCCAGATGGACGTGGTGTCCAACAATCTGGCGAACGTCAGCACCAATGGCTTCAAGAAGTCGCGCGCCGTCTTCGAAGACTTGCTCTACCAGAATATCCGCCAGCCGGGCGCCCAATCCTCTCAGCAGACCCAACTGCCATCGGGCATGCAAATGGGTACCGGTGTGCGCCCCGTATCCATCGAGCGCATCCACACCCAGGGCAATCCGCAGGCCACCGGCAACGACAAGGACCTGATGGTCAACGGCAATGGCTTCTTCCAGGTGCTGCTGCCGGACGGCACCACGGCCTACACCCGCGACGGTTCCTTCCAGCGCGATTCCAACGGCCAGATGGTTACGTCCAGCGGCTTCGTGCTGCAGCCGGCCATCACCATCCCGATCAATGCCGAAAGCATCACCGTGGGGCGCGACGGCACCGTGTCCGTCAAGCTGCCGGGCCAGACTGCGCCGGCCCAGATCGGCAATATCCAGCTGGCGACCTTCATCAACCCGACCGGCCTGGAATCGAAGGGTGAAAACCTGTACGTCGAAACCGGCTCGTCCGGCGCCGCCACCGCGAACCAGCCGGGCACCAATGGCACCGGCGTGATCCTGCAGGGCTATGTGGAAACCTCGAACGTCAACGTGGTCGAGGAAATGGTCAATATGATCCAGACCCAGCGCGCCTACGAGATCAACAGCAAGGCCATCACGACTTCGGACCAGATGCTGCAGAAGCTGGGCCAGCTGTAAGGAGTTTTGCCATGAAATCCCTGATCACCATTGCCGTCGCGCTCGCCACCCTGGCCGCTTGCGCCAGCACGCCGCCGACCATCGTGGCCGGCCCGACTTCGGCGCGTCCGCTGCCGCCCGCCTATCCGCCGGTGGCGCAGAACAATGGCGCGATCTACCAGACCAGCAATTTCCGCCCCGCCTTCGAGGACCGCCGTGCGCGCCACGTGGGCGACGTGATCAGCGTGGTCATCACCGAGAACACGGCCGCCAACAAGACGGGCGCCAGCTCGGGCAACAAGACGGGCAGCGTGAACTTCGGCGTGCCGGGCGTGCTGCAAAGCCGCCTGGGCACCAATATCGCCACCAGTGCCGACAACAAGTACGCCGATGCCGACAACCAGTCCGCCAGCAATACCTTCCGCGGCACCATCGGCGCCACCGTGGTCGAAGTGCTGCCGAACGGGAACCTGATCGTCGCCGGCGAGAAGCAGATTGCGATGAACAAGGGCACGGAATTCATCCGTATTTCCGGCATGGTGAATCCGGACACGATTTCGTCCGCCAACAGCGTGCCGTCGACCGCGATTGCCGATGCGCGCGTCGAGTACCGCACCAACACCCATCTGGACAGGACGGAGCTGCAATCGATGGCGTCGCGCTTCTTCCTCAGCCTGCTGCCGTTCTGATATGAAGACCAAGTTCAAGATTTTGTGTTTGTGCGCCGCGCTGGTGCTGGCGCCCGCCGTGCAGGCCGAGCGCCTGAAGGACCTGGCCAGCATCGCCGGCGTGCGCCAGAACCAGTTGATGGGTTATGGCCTGGTGGTCGGCCTCGATGGTTCGGGCGACCAGACCACGCAAACCCCGTTCACGGTGCAAAGCGTGGCCTCGATGCTGCAATCGCTGGGCGTGTCGCTGCCGCCGGGCACCAACCTGCAACTGAAGAATGTGGCGGCCGTGATGGTGACGGCTTCGCTTCCGGCCTTCGCGCAGCCGGGCCAATTGCTGGACGTGACCGTCTCTTCGCTGGGTAACGCCAAAAGCCTGCGCGGCGGTACGCTGCTGATGACGCCGCTGAAAGGCGCGGACGGCCAGGTGTACGGCATGGCGCAGGGCAACCTGGTGGTGGGCGGCGTGGGCGCGCAGGCGCCGGGGGGCGGTACGTCGGTGGTGGTGAATCACCTGTCGGTGGGCCGCATCAATGGCGGCGCGACGGTCGAGCGCGCAGTGCCGACCAGCCTGGGCGATGGCGGCCAGATCCGCCTCGAGCTGAACAATACCGACTTCGCCACCGCCAGCCGCGTGGTCGAAGCGATCAATGACAAATACGGTGCGGGCGTCGCCTATGCGCTCGATGGCCGCACTATCCGCGTCACCGCGCCGTCGTCCAGCGACCAGCGCGTGGCCTTCATCGGCGCCCTGGAAGCGATGGATGTGCGTCCTGCGCGCCAGGCGGCGAAAGTGATCATGAATGCGCGTACCGGCTCGGTCGTGATGAACCAGGAAGTGACGCTGGAAACCTGCGCCATCTCGCACGGCAACCTGACGGTGTCGATCAGCACCGAGCCGCAGGTGAGCCAGCCCAATGCGCTGTCCGGCGGCCAGACCGTCGTCACGCAGAACAGCCAGGTCGATATCAAGGCCGCGCCGGGCAAGGTGCTGATGCTGAAAGGCGGCGCCAACCTGGCGGAAGTGGTCAAGGCCCTGAACGCGGTCGGCGCCTCGCCGCAAGACTTGCTGGCGATCCTGCAAGCGATGAAGGCGGCCGGTTCGCTGCGCGCGGAACTGGAAATCATTTGAGGCTGCCATGATCCGCCAGACCACCACGCCCGCCGACCTGAGCAAGAACCTCGCCCTCGACACCAAGGGCCTGGGCGAGCTGCGCCAATCGGCCAAGGCCAATTCGCCGGAAGCGCTGAAAACGGCGGCCCAGCAGTTCGAAGCCATGTTCGTCAACATGATGATGAAGAGCATGCGCGACGCCACGCCGCAGGAAGGCATGCTGGACAACCAGCAGACCAAGATGTTCACCACCATGCTCGACCAGCAGACCAGCCAGAATATCGCCAAGCGCGGGCTGGGCCTGTCCGACGTGCTGGTGCGCCAGTTGTCGAAAACGCAGGCGGGCGCGGAAGCGGCCGCTGGCGGCGACGACGCCTTTTCGCGCACGCTGCTCGATGCCGCCAGGCTGCAGCGCTCGATCGATGCCGCCGGCGGCAATGCGGCGGCGCGCGGCACGGGCGCGAGCGCTGCCGTGAGCGGCGCCGACAGCAGCGCCTCCGGTTCCGGCAAGCCGAGCCATGTGCGCGCTTTCCAGGACAAGCTGGCCAGCCACGCCGAGGAAGCCAGCCGCGCGACGGGCATCCCGGCCAAGTTCATGCTGGGCCAGGCGGCGCTGGAGTCCGGCTGGGGCCGGCGCGAAATCAAGGGCCGTGACGGCAGCAGCAGCCACAACCTGTTCGGCATCAAGGCCGGTCCGGACTGGAAGGGCAAAGTGGTCGAAACGGCCACGACAGAATACGTGAACGGCAAGGCCCAGACCAAGGTCGAGCGTTTCCGCGCCTACGACAGCTATGCGGACAGTTTCAAGGATTACGCCAAACTGATCGCCGGCAATCCCCGTTACGAAAAAGCGCTGGCCAGTGCCAGCAACGGCGACGCCGCCGGCTTCGCCAAGGGCTTGCAGCGCGGCGGCTATGCGACCGATCCCAACTATGCGGTCAAACTGGCCAGCATTATCAAGAAAACACTGGCCTGATGTTACGTCCTGTAGCAAATGGCGGTTTCAAGTTTCCGGCGATCTGGCCGTAAACTGACTTATCTAGCGAAGGTATTAGCACAATGTCCAGTCTTCTCAGCATCGGTAAAACGGGTTTGATGGCCGCCCAGGCAGGGCTGGCGACGACTGGGCACAACATTACCAATGCGAACGTGCCGGGCTACAACCGCCAGGTCGTGATCCAGGGGACCACGGCGCCTGTGAGCACGGGCGTGGGCTTCATCGGTACCGGCACCGAAGTGGCGCAGATCAAGCGCTACTACGATGATTTCCTGAACAAGCAATTGCTGGGCGCGCAAGCCAACCAGGCTTCGCTGGACAGTTTCTACGGCCAGATCAGCCAGATCGACAACCTGCTGGCCGATACCACGGTCGGCCTGTCGCCGGCGCTGCAGGGCTTCTTCGACGGCGTGCAGCAGGCCAATTCCTCGCCTTCCTCGAACGCGGCGCGCTCGGCCATGCTGTCGTCGGCGGAAACGCTGGCGGCGCGCTTCACCGGCTTGTCGGCCCGCCTGCAGGAGCTGCAGGATGGCGTGACCAGCAGCGTCACGGCCAGCGTGAACCAGATCAATTCCTACGCCACGCGCATTGCCGACCTGAACCAGCAGATTGCCAGCCTGTCGCTCGACCCGAATATCGCGCCGAACGACTTGCTGGACCAGCGCGATCAGCTGATCAATGAGCTGAACAAGCAGGTCAAGGTGAATGTGATGCAGGGCGACAACCACATGCTGAACGTGTCCTTCGGCACCGGCCAGCCGCTGGTCGTCGGCAACCTGGCGCAAAGCCTGGCGACCGGTTTCTCGGATACCGATCCGGGCCGCATCGTGGTCGGCTACCAGACGCCCGGCAAGTTCGCCGAACTGCCGGACAATGTGATCACCGGCGGCCAGCTGGGCGGCACGCTGCAGTTCCGCAACGGCTCGCTGGACCAGGCACAGAACAAGCTCGGCCAGATCGCGGCCGGCCTTGCCGCCAGCTTCAATGCGCAGCACAAGCTGGGCGTCGACCTGAACGGCGCGCCGGGCGGCAACTTCTTCAACGATATCCAGGCCTACGTCGGCTACGACCGCGACAATTCCTCGCTGAGCACGCTCGACATCCAGGCCAAGGTGGTGGATGCCAGCGCGCTGACCACCAGCGACTACGATGTGAACTTCAACGGCACCGACCTGATCGTGACCCGCAAGTCCGATGGCTTCCAGAGCACGATCACGCTGCCGACCGCCACGCCGGCGCCGGTCATCGATGGCGTCGAGTACAACATCACCGGCACGCCGGCCGATGGCGACCATTTCCTGGTGCGTCCGACCTATACCGCCGCTTCGCAGATGCAGGTGGCGATTACCGATCCGCAAAAGATTGCGCTGGCCGCGCCGATCAGCACGTCCGTGCCTTCGACCAATACCGGCAAGGCCACGATGAGCCCGGGTTCGGTGGACAGCAACTATCTGCTGCCCGGCAATGCGCTGACTGGCCCCGTCAACCTGACTTACGATGCCGCCACCAATACACTGAACGGTTTCCCGGCGGGGCAGGACGTCACGGTGACCGTCAACGGCACCAGCACGCTTTATCCGGCCGGCACGCCCGTCACGTTTACGGCGGGCGCCAACATCAGCTTTGGCGGCGTCAATTTCAGCGTGACCGGACAACCCGCCGACCAGGATAAATTCAATATCCTGAACAGCAGCGGCGTGGGCGATAACCGCAACGGCGTGCTGCTGGCAGGCTTGCAGAACAAGAATATCCTGGACGGCGGCAAGACGAACTACCAGGCCGGCTATGCCAGCCTGACCAACTTCATCGGCAACAAGACGCGCGAAGTGCAGATCGCCAGCACGGCCGCCGATACGGCCGTGGCCCAGGCCTCGGCAGCGCAGCAGTCCGTGTCCGGCGTGAACCTGGACGAGGAAGCGGCTAACCTGATCCGTTACCAGCAGGCTTACCAGGCCGCCGGCAAGGTGATGCAGACGGCCACCCAGTTGTTCGATGTGCTGCTCTCGATCGGCGCATAATCAAGGATTCAAGGAATAGCACCATGGCATTGCGGATCTCCAACCAGACCATCTTCAACACCGGCGTATCGCAGCTGAATACGATGCAGTCGGCCTTGCAGAAGGCGCAGCTGCAGCTGTCCACGGGCCGCCGCGTGCTGACGCCGTCCGATGATCCTGTCGCCTCCGCCCGCGCGCTGGAAGTGACGCAGTCGCAAACCATGAACGCGCAGTACGCCACCAACCGCAGCAACGCCCGCAGCTCGCTGGCGCTGGTGGACCAGGCGCTGGGCACCTCCGACGACCTGCTGCAGGACATCAAGCAGCTGGCCATCAACGCCGGCAACGGCGGCCTCACGCAGCAGGACCGCCTGGCGCTGGCCAATGAACTGGAAGGCCGCCTGGACGACCTGGTGGGCCAGGCGAATGCGACCGACGGCACCGGCGGCTACCTGTTCTCCGGCTACAAGACCGGCACCCAGCCGTTCTCGCGGTCTGCTACCGGCGCGACCTATGCGGGCGACCAGGGCGTGCGCGACCTGCAGGTTGCATCCTCGCGCAAGCTGGCGATCAGCGCTTCGGGCAGCTCGGTCTTCGAAGAAGTCATCACCGGCAACGGCACCTTCCTGACGGGCGCCGATGCGAACAACGGCAGCCGCGGCGGCACCGGCATCATTTCGCCGGGTTCCGTGACGAACGCGGCCGCGCTGACCGGCCACAAGTACACCATCGATTTCAGCGTGGTGCCCGCCACGCCCGGCGTGCCGGCCGTAACCACCTACACCATCAATGACGTGACCGCCGGCACCCAGGTGGCCACCGGTGTGCCCTACAAGTCGGGCGATCCGATCGCTTTCGACGGCATGCAGATGGATATCAAGGGCGACCCGGCCGACCTCGACCAGTTCACCGTCGATCCGAGCCAGAACCAGTCCGTGTTCACCACGATCCAGAGCCTGGTCACGGCACTGCGCGCCAACAATACCGGCCCGACCGGCGGCGCCCAGCTGACCAACCAGCTGAACCAGGCCAACCAGAACCTGACCAATGCGCTGGACAAAGTGCTGTCCGTGCGCGCCACCGTGGGCGCGGGCATGAAGGAACTGGACCATCTGGACAGCGCGGGCGACGACCTGAACATCCAGTACGCGTCCACCATTGCCGACCTGGTGGAAGCCGATCCGGTGGAAACCATCTCCCGCTTCAGCCAGCTGCAAATCAACCTGGAAGCGGCGCAGAAATCCTACAAGGCCCTGAGCGGGCTCTCGCTGTTCAACTTCATCTAAGGCGAAGGCTGGGGCGCCTGAGCCGCGCCCGGGCGGGCCGGCGGACGAGGCGCGCGGCTGTCCCATACCCGCGGTAACTGGCGCGCCTTCTCGATACCCTCATTTACCAGCGTCTGCACCGGCATATTCAGGAAGGGCAGGCTGGTCATCAGCACCAGGAAGCCCACGCCCAGCGTGATCGGAAAGCCGATGCCGAACAGGTTCAGCTGCGGCGCCGCGCGCGTCAGGATGCCGAGGGCGACGTTGGTGATCAGCAGGGCGGCCACGATGGGCAGCGAGAGCTGCAGGCCGGCAGTAAAAATCTTGGCGCCCCATAGCGCGAGCTGCCAGAAGCCATCGTTGTGGAAGGAGATGGCTGCCACCGGCAAGGTGACGAAGCTTTCCGCCAGCGCCTCCAGGATCACCAGGTGGGCATTCACCGCCAGCACGGCCAGCGTGACGATCCACACCAGGAATTGCGAGATGGCCGAGGAGCGGCCCTGCGACATGGGATCGAAGAATTGCGCAAAGCCCAGGCCCATGGTCAGCGAGCTGATCTCGCCCGCCATTTCCACCGCCGCGAACACCACGCGGATCGCAAAGCCCATGCCCACGCCGATCACGATTTCACGTGCGATGATCAGCAGGCCGGCCCAGGAAAAGGGATCGGCGGCCGGCATGGCCGGCACGGCAGGCGCAATGAGGATGGCCATGATCAGGCCGAAGGGCACCGTCACGGTCGGGGGAATGCGGGCGTTGCCGAAGATCGGCGAGGCGGCGAGCAGGGAAAGAATGCGGGTCAGCGGCCACATCAGGGCCGCGATCCAGGTGTTCAGCTCAGCGGAGGTTAAGGTCAGCATGCATCAGGTCACCATGCCGGGGATGCCGGTCAGGATCTGGCGCATATAGTCGGTCAGCACCGACAGCATCCAGGGACCGGCCACCACCAGCGCAACGAACACGCCCACCAGCTTGGGGATGAAGGACAGCGTCGTTTCATTGATCTGCGTCGCGGCCTGGAAGATGGAAACGATCAGGCCGATCACGAGCGCCACCAGCAGCAGGGGCGCGGCCACCAGCAGCGTCACTTCCATGGCCTGGCGGCCCATCGTCATTACGGTTTCGGGCGTCATCGCGCGTCCTTTAGTAGAAGCTCTGCGAGAGCGAGCCGATCAGCAATTGCCAGCCATCGACCAGCACGAACAGCATCAGCTTGAAGGGCAGGGAAATCACGGCGGGCGACATCATCATCATACCCATCGACATCAGCACCGACGCCACCACCATATCGATAATGAGGAAGGGGATGAAGATGGCGAAGCCGATCTGGAAGGCTGTCTTCAGCTCGCTGGTGATAAAGGCCGGCACCAGCACTTTCAGCGGCACGTCTTCCGGACCCTGCAGGGCCGGGCTGCGCGAGATTTTCACGAACAGGGCGAGGTCGGCCTGGCGCGTCTGCTTCAGCATGAAGGTCTTCAGCGGCGCGGCGCCTTTGTCGAGCGCCTGCAGCATGGTGATCCTGTTTTCCTGCAGCGGTACATAGGCTTCCGTGTAGATGCGCTCGAAAACCGGGCTCATCACGAAGAAGGTGAGGAACAGGGCAAGGCCAACGATCACCTGGTTGGGCGGCGCGGACTGGGTGCCCAGCGCCTGGCGCAGCAGGGACAGCACGATGATGATGCGCGTGAAGCCCGTCATCATCAGCAGCGCGGCCGGGATGAAGGTCAGCGCCGTCATCAGGATCAGCGTCTGCAGCGTCAGCCCATAGGCGGTGCCGCCGCCTGGTGCAGGCGTGCTGGTGAAGGCGGGGATGGTCGGCTCGGCCGCCGCGATCAGGGGAAGCGCCAGCGCGGCGATCAGGCCCAGCCAGCGGGTATTGCGCAGTGCGCCCAACTTATTTGCCATTGCGCTTTTCAATCGTCTGTTTGAACCACTCGGCGAAGTTCGCGCCCGGCAGCGGCGAGGCTGGCGCCAGCTCGGCTTCGCTGGTTTCCTGGCGCGGCATCGTCGCCAGCGCATTCATGCGGCCTGGCGAGGCGCCGACCACGATCCATTGTTCACCCACTTCGACCACCAGGATGCGTTCGCGCGCGCCCACGCTGAGGGCGCCGACCAGCTTGACGGTGGTGCCGCCTGTGATGGTCCTCGGACCGAAGCGCTTCAGCAGCCAGGCCAGGCCAACCAGCAGGCCGATGACCAGGCCCAGCGACAAAATGGTTTGCACCAGGCTGCCCAGCGCGGAAGGCGTCTGGGGCAGGGGAGCGCCGGCCTGGGCCGGACGGGCGCCGGCCAGCGCGGCTTGCTGTTCGGGTGTTGCGGGAGCCGGTGCTGCGGCAGCCGGAGCTGCGCCTGCCGGGGCCGCTGCGTCGGTGGCGGCAGGGGCCGCGGCTGCAGCGTCGGCGGGACCGGCAGCTTGTGCTGGCGCGGCAGCGGCGGCGTCACGCGGCTTGCTGGTGGAGGAGGTGTCGGTGGCGGGCTTGGCGGCTTGGGCCAGTACCGGCCCGGAGGCCGCCAGGCAGGCGGCCAGGAGGACAGCGTATAAACCGTGCTTCATTTATTCAGTTTTCGGATGCGTTCGGAAGGCGTGATGATGTCCGTCAGGCGGATACCGAACTTGTCGTTCACCACCACCACCTCGCCCTGGGCGATCAGGCAGCCGTTGACCAGCACGTCCATCGGCTCGCCGGCCAGGCCGTCCAGTTCCACCACCGAGCCCTGCGCCAGTTGCAGCAGGTTCTTGATGGCGATCTTGGTGCGGCCCAGTTCCACCGTCAGCTGGACCGGGATATCGAGGATGAAGTCGATATCGTTGTGCGTTTCGGTCTTGCTGGCAGTCTTGGAAAAATCCTTGAAGACGGCGGCAGTCGCGGCCTGGTTCTGCAGGGCGGCGGCTTCAGCGGCGGCCTGCTCGGCAATCGCGGCGCCCCAATCGTCGTCCAGGCTCTGATCGTCTTGATTGTCAGACATGTTTCTCTCCTAAATTCCTTACTTGCCGAGGTTATCGGCATTGGACAGCAATTTCTCCACCTTCAGCGCATATTGTCCGTTCAGCACGCCATACGTGCAATCGAGCACGGGCACGCCATCCACGGTCGCTTCGATGGTTTCCGGAATCGTGAGCGGAATGATGTCGCCCACCTTCATATTCAGGATTTCATCGAAATTGACCTTGGCCGTGCCGAGGCGCGCCACCAGTTCGACTTCGGCGATCTGGATCTGCTGCGTCATCAGGCGGATCCAGCGCTTGTCCACTTCCAGCGCTTCGCCCTGCAGCGAGGAGGTCAGCGCATCGCGGATCGGCTCGATCATCGAGTATGGCATGCAGAAGTGGATCTGGCCGGACACCGAACCCAGTTCAACGGTAAAGGTGGACGCCACCACCACCTCGTTCGGCGTGGCGATGTTGGCGAACTGCGTATTCATTTCCGAGCGGATGTACTCGAATTCGACCGGATACACCGGCTCCCAGGATTTGGTATAAGCCTCGAACACGATATCGAGGATGCGCAGGATGATGCGCTGCTCGGTCTGGGTAAAGTCGCGGCCTTCCACGCGGGTGTGGAAGCGGCCGTCGCCGCCGAACAGGTTGTCGACCAGCAGGAACACCAGGCCCGGATCGAACACCATCAGGGCCGTACCGCGCAGCGGCTTCATGTGCACCAGGTTCAGGTTGGTCGGCACCACCAGGTTGCGGATGAATTCGGAATACTTCGACACGCGCACCGACCCGACCGACACTTCCGCGCTGCGGCGCAGGAAGTTGAACAAGCCCACGCGCAGCAGGCGCGCAAAGCGTTCATTGATAATTTCCAGGGTCGGCATGCGGCCCCGGACGATACGTTCCTGGGTAGCCAGGTTGTATGTCCGGACGCCCGCGACCTCTTCCGGCGCGGCGACGTCATCCTGATCGCCGTTGACGCCCTTCAAAAGGGCATCAACTTCTTCCTGGGAGAGAAAATTATCGGCCATGTTGCGTGTACGACTTTACTGAATGATAAAGGACGTAAACAGTACTTCGGTCACATCCTGCGGCGAGCCATTCGCTTCAAACGGCTGCTTGATCTGTTCCATGATTTCCTGGCTCAGGGCCTGCTTGCCTTCCGGCGTATTGATTTCGGACGCATGCTTGCTCGACAACAGCAGCAGGATGCGGCTGCGCACCTTCGGCATATTCGTCTTGATCAGTTCCACTTCTTCCAGCGAACCGACTTGCAGCGTGAACGCCAGCTGCAGATACTGTTCGCCGTTTTCCGGCTGCAGGTTCACCGTAAACGGTTCGACGGGCACGTACACCGGCGGACCCGCTTCCTTCTTCTTCTTGTTCTTCTTCGGTGCGGCTTCCTCGGCGTGATCCTCGCCGCCCTTCATCATGAACCACGCCGCTGCGCCGCCACCACCCAGCACGACGAGCAAGACGATCGCCAGAATGATGACCAGCTTCTTCTTCGACCCGCCACCAACCGGCGGCGCTGCTTCAGCTTTCGCGTCAGCCTTCATTTTTGGATTCGCTTTCAAATCTGCCCTTGAATGCTAGTAGTGGATCATGACCGCCATTATGTCATTATCGGCATAGCGCAGGCATGCGGATCGGCCGAAAAGAAGGCATAACCCGGCCTTTCTCCTCGTTTCCGTGTGGAACCAACTACATTTGGGCGCAGCAGGAAATGAGACGCTGCCGCTAACGTGGGCCACGCCACGCTAGCCGTCGTGCTCAGGCGAAGGTGTCGACGGCGCCGAGGATGCTGCGGCGGGGCGCTTGCTGGACGGGGGCGCTGTCGGCGCTGTCGTCGTTGCCGCGGCCGCCGCCCAGGCCGGAGCCGTGCCCGCGTCCGCCGCGGCTGGCGGCTTCAGCGAAGGCCTGCTGCTGGCCCGGATCGCCGGCCGAGACGCTGGTCTGGCCGAGCTGGATGCCGGCCTCGCTCATCATCTCTTTCAATTTCGGCAAGGCGTTTTCCAGCGCCTGGCGTACTTCCGGCTGGGCGGCGGTGAAGCTGGCGCTGGCCTGGTCGTTGGACACGTTCAGCACTACCTGCAGCGGGCCGAGGTCCGGCGGGTTCAGCGTCAGCGTGGCGGACTGGTCGCCGCCGGCCACCATCCACACCACTTTCTGGCCCAGTTGCTGGTCCCACGCCTGGGTGCCGACGCGCGCCTGCAGCTGGTTGCCGGCGACGGCGTTCGCGGCCTGCGCGGTGGCCGCCGTGGTCTGTGCGACAGCAGTGGACGGCGCCTGGACCGTGGGCGCAGCCTCGTGCTGGCGGGCGGCCGCTTCGGTCTTGATGTCGCGCAGCTTCACATCGGCGAGCTGGGCGTCGAATTTCGTTTCGGCGGCGGTCCTGGTGTTGGCGTTGGCGTCGGCGGGCTGCTGGGCGGCGTCGCGTGCCGCGCGCGTGGCGTCGGCTGCCTCGCTCAGGGCGGATTTGAAATCGGCGGGCAGGGCGTCGCTGGTGACGGCCGTTGCGGCGGCGTTGGCTCCGGCGCTTTGCGCGGCGGCGGCGGATTCCGCAGTCTTCGCGGCGTTGGCCGCGGCGACGCCTGCGCCAGTTTCGGCGGTCAGCGCGGTGTCGACAGTCTTACCGGTCTTGCCTTCCGTGGCGCCAGCTTCGGCAGCCGTTGCGGCCGTGGCAGCCGTTGCGGTTGCGGAAGCGGCGGCAGCCGCAGCCGCGCTGCTTGCGGCCGCGCTCGCAGCATCGGCTGCAGCAGGCTGGGCGAGGCTAGCCATCAGGGCGAGCATGTCGTTGGCGGCGGTGGCGCCGGCGGTGCTGTCGTCAGTCGCGGCGGACGCGGCATCGGTAGGGGCGGCAGCAGAGCTGGCATCCGTCGCTGCCGTGGCGGAAGCGTCAGCCGGTGCATCGGTAGCGGCATTGGCCGCATCGGCAGCTTCGGTGGAGTTCGCGCTGTCGGCGGACTTGCCTTGCGCGCTGGCCGGCTTGGCAGCGGCGGACGACTCCGGCTTGGCCGCCGATTGCTGCGCGGCCGGCTTGGACTGCTGTGCGGCGGCCGGCTTCGGCTGCTGTGGCGCCGGCGCTTGCTGGCGCGCAGCCTGGCGTGCCTGCTCGGCGCCGCGATTGGGTGTGGTGGCCTGCGGTTGCGCGGCGGCTGGCGTTGGCGGCACGGCCTGGCGCTCAAGCTGGCGCGTGAAAGCCTGCTGGAAGGCGGTGCTGTCGGAATTCGCGCGTGAAGCGTTCGACGACGAGGCGCTGGCCGGGCTGATCAGAGGATTGGTAACTTGTTGGGTCTGCATGGCTAAGCCCGTACTCAGCGTTTGAAAAATGCCTGGCGTGAGGCGTGTTCGTCCATGGCCTTCTGGTCGCGCTTGGCTTCCACTTTCAGCGCCTGGGCTTCAGCCCGTTCGCGCAGCGTGGAGTAGGACATGCGCTTGCGCTCAGCGTCCTGCCACTGTTTCTTGTCCATTTCGCCACGCGACTGGGCATGGCGCAGTACTTCCTGCTGGCCCTGGATCGCTGAATCGAGTTTCTCCATGAAAGCCTGGAAATTGCGGTAAGCCATCGGCGTGATGCCCGCCTGCTGGGACGCGTCGAAGCGGCGGCCGTACTCGTCGCGGTAGCCGATCAGCATGTTCAGCTTTTCCTCTGCGTCATTGACGGCCTTCAGCGCCGCGCCGAGCCGCTTCGCGCAGTCATCGGTCTCACGCTGAGCCAGGTCAATCAGGGTTTCCAGTTGCTGTGTCGAGGCCATGATGGTCAATTATAAGCACGGCTGGGTCGATCAATCAGTCGAAAAGCGAGGTTAATTGCCCCAAGCTCTCGGGCATGTCCACGCGCTCAGTGATTTGCTGTTGCAGGAAGTTCTCAATTTTGTCGTGCAAGGCAATCGCCTGGTCCAGTACTGGGTCGGTACCAGGCGTGTAGGCACCGACGGCAATCAGGTCGCGGCTGCGTTCATAGCGGGAAAATAGCTGCTTCAGGCGGCGCGCGGAATTCTGGTGGTTCTGCGACGTGATCGAATGCATCGCGCGGCTGATGGATTGTTCGATATCGATGGCCGGGTAGTGGCCCGCCTCGGCCAGGCGACGGTTCAGCACGATATGGCCGTCCAGGATCGCGCGGGCGGAGTCGGCAATCGGGTCCTGCTGGTCGTCGCCCTCGGTCAGCACGGTGTAGAAGGCCGTGATCGAGCCGCCGCCCAGTTCGCCATTGCCGGCGCGCTCCACCAGCACCGGCAGCTTGGCGAACACGGAAGGCGGATAGCCCTTGGTGGCGGGCGGTTCGCCGATCGCCAGCGCGATCTCGCGCTGCGCCATCGCGTAGCGGGTCAGCGAATCCATGATCAGCAGCACGTTCATGCCCTTGTCGCGGAAGTGTTCGGCGATGGCGGTGGCATAGGCGGCGCCCTGCATGCGCATCAGCGGCGGCGTGTCGGCCGGGGCGGCCACGACCACGGAACGGCGCAAGCCTTCCTCGCCCAGGATCTGCTCGATGAATTCCTTGACCTCGCGGCCCCGTTCGCCAATCAGGCCAACGACGATGATGTCCGCCTCTGTATAGCGCGCCATCATGCCCAGCAGCACGGACTTGCCGACGCCGGAACCGGCGAACAGGCCCATGCGCTGGCCGCGGCCCACGGTCAGCATGGCGTTAATGCAGCGCACCCCCACATCCAGCGTTTCCACGATGGGCGCGCGGCCCAGCGGATTGGCGGGACGCACATTGATCGGCGCCGAATCACTGGTCTGGATCGGTCCCAGGCCATCGAGCGGGCGGCCGGCGCCATCGACCACGCGGCCCAGCAATTCCTCGCCGACCGGCAGGTGGCGCGCGCGGTCGCTGGGGCGGCGGCGCGGATGGGAAACGCTGCCCGGCTTCGGAACGCTTTGCTCGACGGGGAATACGCGGGTGCCGGGAATGATGCCTTCCACATCGCTTTGCGGCATCAGGAACAGCTTGTCGCCCTCGAAGCCGACCACTTCAGCCTCGACCTTGCCGCCCGAAGGCAGGGGCACGGTGCAGGCGGCGCCGACAGCCAGGCGCAGGCCCACGGCTTCCATCACCAGGCCGGCCACGCGCGTCACACGGCCCGAGACCTGCATGGGCTCGACGAAATCGGTCAGCGTGGCGCAATCGTTCAGATAAGCGCGCCAGCGGCTTGCGTGAGGGGAGTTGAAATCGGCGGCGCCCATCTCACAGCATCCAGTCGGAATCCTTGCCCAGGGCGAGGGTCAGGCGCTGCCAGCGCGCCTGCACGGTGGCGTCGATCTGGTTGCTGGCGGTATCGACCTTGCAGCCGCCGCGTGCGATGGTGGGGTCTTCGATGACGCGCCAGCCGCCCTTGTCCAGCTCTTCGGCAATGCCTTCGCGCACGACCGGCGCGTCTTCCGGGTTCAGGATCAGCAGCGCCGGCTGCTGCAGCACCGGCAGGTATTCGATCGCTTCACGCACGATGGGCAGGATTAGTTCCGGCTTCACCTGCAGCGCATTCTTGAGCATGCCCTTGGCCAGGTGCAGGGCCAGGTCCAGCACATCGTTGGCGATCAGCTGGTCGGCCTGGCGCAGCGATTCC
>DASWYX010000590.1:0-3982 GCA_036404755.1 Pseudoduganella sp. | reverse complement strand
CAGGTCGTCTACAGCAATGGACGCGGCCTGTTCGCCGCCGGCGCCTCCGGCCCCGCACTGCTGACCCAGGACAGCCTGGTCGGCGACATCCTCGTCCACGACTTCTACGGTGCCGCATGAAGCGCCCCGTGTCCGCGCCTCCCGTCGGCCCCACGTCCGCTAGCCCGCCCGCGCCCGCGTCCCCACCCGCATCCGCGCCCGAGTCCGCGCTGCGGCCAAGGGCGGTGGCTGATGCTTCGCCTCGCTTCCGCTGCGCAGCCTGCGATCGCGGAGTGCTGAACGGCGATTTTTCTCGCTGCCTGTATTGCGGCGCGGATCTGCCGCCGGATGTCGCGCGCGCTGCAGCCGAACGGCGCGCCGCCGTGCAATCAGGCCTGGCCGCCGCGCCGACGCGGGCCGCTGCAAGCGGGCCATGCGCTGAATCGGGCAACGGCGGTGTCCTTGAGGGCATTGCCGACGCCATCGACATCGCCAGCACGATCGCCGAGGGCATCAGCTTCATTGGCGACCTGCTCGACTGAAAAACGGAAAACGCCGCGGTCGCGCCACCACCTTGCGCGCTGGCGAAACTTAATAGGAAAGGAGCAGCACCTTGACTCAATCCATCCATATCGAATTGTCCCCGCAAGGACTGTCCGCCGAAGCGCGCGTCGCGCGGCAGCAGGAGGAGCTGGCTGCGCTGGCGCCGGTGTTCGAAGCCGCCGACCAGGTGCGCCTGTATGCCGGCAGCGCCCGCCACTTCGCCTTCGCGAAGGACGCGAAATCGCTGGCCTTCATGTCCGACGCCACGCGTGAAGTCGCCCGCGCCCGCGGCGACACCCAAGTCCCGCCACCCTACGACAACCTCATGTGCTTCTACGCCGCGTCTAACAAAGTACCGTTCGACTGGCGCAAGCCGGAGCATGAATCGCTGCATCCCGCCGACCCCCTGGAAGGCCTGCACGCCACAGCCAGGAACGAGCTGCAGCAATTCCTCAGCGCGAACCCCGGCGGCTGCGTCCTCAGCTTCCACATGACGCACGAGCGCAGCACCATCGCCGTCTACTCCGCCGGCTGATTGCGCGGCGCCGGCTGCATCATGAAGGCGATGGCCGCCTCGATCTGGCCTCGCGTCAGCTCGGGGTGGCCGCCCTTCGGCGGCATCGCTTCATAGCCATTCACCGCGTTATCCGCCAGCGCGCCAACGCTGCCCGCGCGCGAAAGGCGGCGCTGCCACTCCTTCGCGTCACCCTGCTTGGGCGAGCTGACCATCACATTCTCGGCCGCGTGGCAGGCCATGCAGACCGACCGATAAACATCGCGCCCCACATCGTCTGCGCTGGCACTCCCGCCGACACCAAAGACCAGCGCCCCAAGCAGCGCCCCAAGCAAACGACCTTTCATGTCATCCTCCAGAATCCGGGGTCAAGTCTGACCGCAATAAAAAAACCGGCGCTTTGAGGCGCCGGCGAACTTGGGGTTAAGGATTACTTGCCTTCCTGGGCGTGGAACATGTCCTTGGCGTAGATCAGGCCCAGGCCATAACCGCCGGCGTGGTCGGCTGCGATCTTGGTCACGGCGTTGTAGGTCTCGCCGCGGGCCCAGTCACGCTGCAGTTCGAGCATGTATTGCAGCCAGGTGATCGGATGCGCGCCAGCCTGGATCATGCGCTGCACGGCCATGTCGTGCGCTTCCTTGGTCACGCCGCCGGAGGCGTCGGTGACGATGTAGACGTCATAGCCCTGGTCGATCGCGGAGAGCGCCGGTTCAATCAGGCAGACTTCCGTCCACAGCGCAGCCATCACGATTTTCTTCTTGCCGGTTTTCTTCACTGCGTCCACCACGCGCTGGTCTTCCCAGGTGTTCATCGTGGTGCGGTCGATTGGCTTCTGGTCGGGGAACACAGCCTGCAATTCAGGGAAGAGCGGGCCACTGAAGGACTTGGCCGCGACCGTGGTCAGGATGGTCGGGACCTTGAAGGTATTCGCTGCCTTGGCCAGGCCGGTCACGTTGTTGCGCAGTTCGGCGACGTCGATGGAGCGGGTGGCGAAGGCCATCTGCGGCTGGTGGTCGATCAGCAGCAGGGTGTGGTTGGTCGGTGTCAGCAGCTTTTCCGAAGGCTTGGCGGTTTGAGCTTGCGCGGACGGTGCCAGCGCAGTGAAGGCCATGAACAGGGGCAGGGCAGCTTTGATCAGGGATTTGACGTTCATGATGTTCTTCCTTTCGGATGTGGTTAGTTGATGGGAGAACTTTAATTCGTTAGACTGGCGTAATAAATAGCTCATCCATAAAAACATCCTTACGCCAAATGCAACAATATGGCCTGACCGATTTGCGCAGCTATATCGCCGTGGTCGAATGCGAGAGCTTCGTGCGCGCCGCGGAGCAGCTGGACGTGAGCACTGCGGCCATCAGCCGCCGCGTCAGCGCGCTGGAACATGCGCTGGGCACGCAGCTGATCACGCGCACCACGCGCCGCATCGATATCACCGACGCCGGCCGCCGCTTCTACGAGGATGCCCAGGCGGTATTCCAGCTGCTGGACGAAGCCCAGGAGCGGGCCCGCGAGGGCGTGGAAAGCGCGGTCGGCACCCTGCGCGTGGCGACGGCACTGAGCTTCGGCATCCAGAAGGTAGCGCCGCTGCTGCCTGGCTTCATGCGCCGCCATCCCGGCCTGAAAGTGCAGCTGCTGCTGGAAGACCGCACCACGGACTTGCAGGCGGAGGCGATCGACGTGGCTATCCGCATCGGCACGCTGCGCGATTCCTCGCTGGTGGCGACGCATATCGGCAGCGTGGCGCGGATGTTTGCGGCGTCGCCGGCCTATCTGCGCGAGCGGGGCGTGCCGCGCACGCCGGCGGAGCTGGAAGGCCACGCCTGCCTGCACTACAGCCTGCTCAGCATGCGCGAGGAGTGGGGCGTGCTGGTGGGCGAGGGCGTGCAGCTGGACACGCCCTTCGCCGCCAATAACGCCGAAGCGCTGACGGAAGCGGCGGTCCAGGGCCTGGGCATCGTCCAGCTGCCGGAATTCGCGCTGGAGGCGGCGCTGGCCGACGGCCGGCTGACGCGCGTGCTGGAGGGCTATGAGCCGCCGCCATTCGGCCTGTACGCGGTGCGCCTGTCGCGCCAGTTCACGCCGGCCCGCCAGCGCCTGTTCATCGACTTCCTGCGACAATCTTTCGCGGCATGATGTGACAATTAGATAGTTTTTCCGTTGGGAAACGAATCTATAATCGCGGGACGTTCGACTCCGCGAGAGATTCCCATGGACCGGAAACTGAGACTGACCCTGGCAAGCACCTTTGCCGACCACTTGCGCGTTGTGCTGCCCGACTTCAAACTGTGGAACGCCACGGCCCCCTGCCTGTCCGGTAACGACGTGGTATGGAAGCGCGGGAATTGCCTGGTCATCCTCACGCCCGATTCGCGCGGACTGCGCGATGCGGTGACCGTGGAGCTGGCATATTCCGAGCATGGCCGCTTTCCCGACCTGGCCCAGCGTCCTTCACTGATCTCGCAGGCCCAGCTCGACGACGTGCACCTCGAGTCCGAATGGATCGTCCGTCTCGGCCGCGTCGACGGCGGCAGTTTCGACCTGATCGAAGTCTCGATGACCTCCTGCCACGAAGTCTCCGCTTTCCTCGTCGAACGCCTGCAAACGGTGGGCTTGCCCTTCTTCGAACGCATGAGCACGGAGCTCGCCTGAGCTTGATTTACTTATTGCTTTGGTAAGGCGTCGGTGCGAACATAGTGGTCCGGCTTTTCTCGTCGTGTCCCACCACTAAAGGAGTTGCCATGTCTCTCCGTATCAACGATACCGCACCAAACTTCAAGGCGCAGACCACGCAGGGCACTATCGATTTTCATGAATGGATAGGGGATAAATGGGCCGTGCTGTTCTCGCACCCGAAAGACTTCACGCCTGTGTGCACCACCGAACTTGGCTATATGGCCAAAATCGAACCCGAGTTCGCCAAGCGGAATACCAAGATCATCGGCCTCT
>DASWYX010000589.1:0-2238 GCA_036404755.1 Pseudoduganella sp. | reverse complement strand
GACCGCCCGCGGGCCGGCGCCGTGGGAAGACGCAGCGCCGGGCATGGGCGATGCGGCCGTGCTGGAAGCGCCGCCGCAGGTACAGGCGCAGCCGCGTCCCGCCGCCGCGCAACCGGCCGTCGCGAAGCCGCAGCAGGACGATGACCTGCCGCCCTGGGTAACCGAATTCTCGGACGACAGCGCCGTCCCCGCCGGCCCCTCGCATATCGGCGCTGATCTCGGACAGCCAGCCGCTGCCGCCTCCGCAGCGCCGCAGCAGCGCGCCTCCGCCCAGGCCAGGCCGCCTTACGAATACGTGATCACGCCGGTCCCGCAACTGAACTGGGATGGCAACTGGCCGCTGCTGGCCGCGCACCTGCCGCTGCGCGGCGTGTCGCAGCAGCTGGCGACCCAGGCCGAACTGGTGAGCGTCACCTTCGACGGCAATATGGCGGTGTTCCGCCTGCGCTGCCCGATCGACACCTGGAGCACGCCGGCCAACGTGGAAAAGCTGACCGTGGCGCTGAGCGAGCGCTTCAACCACCCGATGCGCGTCGACGTGGAACTGGGCAAAGCCTGGTACACCACCAGCGCCGAAGCGCAAGCGCACCGCGAAGCCTGCCAGCGCGCGGCCGAAGAAACGGTGGCCAACGACCCATTCGTAAAAAGCATGGTGCGCGATTTCGGCGCCTTCATCGTTCCGGGCTCCATCGTAGCCCCGATGACGCCCGCGCATTAACGTTATACTTACCCCAATACGGAGATTTACACCATGATGAAAAATCAACTGGCAGGCCTGATGAAACAAGCGCAGGCGATGCAGGAAAACATGAAGAAGGCCCAGGAATCGCTGGCCAATATCGAAGTCGAAGGCCAGTCCGGCGCCGGCCTGGTGAAGGTCGTCATGACCTGCAAGAACGATGTGAAGCGCGTGTCCATCGACCCGTCGCTGCTGGCCGACGACAAGGACATGCTGGAAGACCTGGTTGCCGCAGCGTTCAACGACGCCGTGCGCAAGGCCGAAGCTACCGCCGCCGAGAAGATGAGCGGCCTGACTGCCGGCATGAACCTGCCGGCCGGTTTCAAGATGCCGTTCTGATCACGATCATGTTCATCATCACGCTCACGTACCTGAAGCCCCCCGAGGAGATCGACAAGCTCCTGGCGGCGCATCGCGAGTACCTGCGTGAACAGTACGACAATGGCATGTTCCTGATGTCCGGCCGCCTGGTGCCGCGCACCGGCGGCATCATCCTCGCCACGGCGGACAGCCGCGCCGACATTGAAGCGGTGATCGAGCTCGATCCTTTCAAGGAGGCCGGCGCGGCCAGCTATACCATCACCGAATTCGTGCCGACCATGACGGCCGATATCCTGAGCGCCTTCAAGCAAGCCTGACCCATGGCGAAGTCCCTCGAATTCCTCACGGAGGCCTTGCGCCGCCTGCCCGGCGTCGGCCCGAAATCGGCGCAGCGCATGGCTTTCCACCTGCTGCAGCACGACCGCGAAGGCGCGGCCATGCTGTCGCGCGCCCTGTACCAGGCGGTGGAGCAGGTGCACCACTGCGCCCTGTGCAATACCTTCACCGAAGACGAGATCTGCGCCACCTGCGCGGACGAGGAGCGCGACCGCAAGCTGCTGTGCGTGGTCGAAACGCCCGCGGATCAGGCCATGATCGAGTCGACGCTGACCTACAAGGGCTTGTACTTCGTGCTGATGGGGCGACTGTCGCCGCTGGATGGGATCGGGCCGAAGGATATCCATCTTGAGAAATTGCTGGCCCGTGCGGCGGATGGCGTGGTGTCCGAGGTGGTGCTGGCGACGAACTTCACCAATGAGGGCGAGGCCACGGCGCATTACATCAGCGAGATGCTCAAGGCCCGCGGTTTGCAGGTCAGCCGCCTGGCGCGCGGCGTGCCGGTCGGCGGCGAGCTCGAATACGTGGACGCCGGCACCATCGCCCGCGCGATGCTGGATCGCCGCAGCACGTAAGCTCGTCACACGGCCGCTTGCGGGTCGGCGAGCATGGCGCTGATGGACTCTTGCGGTGAGGGTCGGCCGAGGTAGTAGCCCTGCGCCATATCGCAGCCGAAGTTGCGCAGCAGGGAAAGCTGCTCGTTGGTTTCCACGCCCTCCGCCACGACAATCATCTTGAGCCCATGCGCCATGGCGATGATGGCGCGGGTGATGGCGGCGTTTTCGGAGTCCTGCGGCAGGCCGGAGATAAAGGTCTTGTCGATCTTGAGCGCGCGCACTTCT
>DASWYX010000588.1:0-9650 GCA_036404755.1 Pseudoduganella sp. | reverse complement strand
GCCCCTGATCGCCGACAAGGACACCAGCCTGCAGGACCTCTCCTGCCGCATGGCGGAATCGGACGCGCACCACCTGTTCAACGGCTTCATCATCACCGACGAAGGCCGCTATATCGGCATGGGCACGGGCCACGACCTGATGCGCGAAATTACGCAGATGCAGATCAACGCTGCGCGCTACGCCAATCCGCTGACCCAGCTGCCCGGCAATGTGCCGATCAATGAGCACATCGACCGCCTGCTGGAAAGCGGCACGCGCTTCTGGGTCTGCTATGTGGACCTGGATAACTTCAAACCCTTCAACGATGTCTACGGCTACCGCCGCGGCGACGATGTGATCCAGCTGACGGGCCGCATCCTGAGCCGCTACACGGACCCGAACCGCGATTTCGTCGGCCACATCGGCGGCGACGACTTCATGCTGCTGTTCCAGAGCGAGGATTGGGAAGAGCGCTGCCGCGCCGTGCTGGACGAATTCGCCGCGGCCATCAACGATTTCTACAGCATCGAGGACCGCGAACGCGGCGGCTACATCAGCGAAGACCGCCAGGGCAAGAAAGTGTTCTATTCGCTGATGAGCCTTTCGCTAGGCGCGATCAAGGTCGAACCGCACCAGTTCTATTCGCACCACCAGATCGCCACCTGCGCGGCGGAAGCGAAGAAGCAGGCCAAGAAAATCCACGGCAACAGCCTGTTCCTCGACCGCCGCCGCGAGCCTTTCGTACCGCGCTGACCTGCGCCGGCGGCTAGCGGCTGGCGCCGCGCCCGCCCATCGATTCCTGCAGCCGGCCCGTCTCCACCCAGCCAGCCGATTCGCGGCCGGTCTTCGGGTGGGTGTAGACCACTTCCGTATAAATGCCGTACTCGTAATGCGCTTCGAGCGCATCGCCGGGGACGACGAACAGGTCGCGCTGGCGGCAGGCGCTGTCCGGGGCCGTATGGAAGTACAGCCGCCCTTCACCGCCCACACGGCGGTTCGCCTGCCACTGCGGCACCTTCACCTGCTCCGCGCGGCTGGCAACAAGCAGCGCGCCGCAATTGACCGGCGCAGCGTTCGCGAAGGCCGGCAGCGCGGCCAGCAATAAAAGTAGACGAAATGACATCCCGCTATGCTGCCACGGAATGGCCGCGCTGACAACGTCCTGCCGCGCCTGCGCCAGCCGCTAGTCCGCACCCAAAGTCGATTCGCGCACTTCGAGCGTGTAGGGCATCAGGCGGTGCTGCACCGCCGGCGCCTCGCCGCCGCGGCGGCCCTTGATCATCTCCACCAGCAAATCAACGGACGCGCTGCCCATGTCGCCGATCGGCTGGTGGATGGTGGTCAGCTCCGGCCAGACCGTGCTGGCCACCGGCGTATCGTCAAAGCCGGCGATGGCGATATCGTCCGGAACGTGCAGGTGCAGGCCGTGCGCAACGGCGATGGCCGCCGCCGCCATATCGTCATTGCTGGCAAAAATCGCCGTCGGCCGCGTGGACTGGGACAGCAGTTCGCGCGCCGCCAGCAAGCCGGAACGATAAGTGAACAGGCCCTGCGAGATGCGTTCCGCCGGCACATTCAGGCCGGCCTCGCGCATCGTATCGATGAAAGCCTGGTAGCGCAGCTGGGCCGGCGTGTGTTCCGGGTCGCCCTTGATGAAGCCGATGTCCGTGTGGCCCTGCTCCAGCAGGTAGCGCGTCATCGTGCGCGCGCCGTCATAATCGTCGATGCGCACGGCGGAGACTTGCGGCGAAGGTTTCGCCGTCGCCACCGCAACGGCCGGCATGCCGATTTCCTTCAGGTGCTTCAGGGCGGAGCGCGAGTCGCACAGCGGTGGCGGCACCATGATGCCGTCCACGCCATTGGCGATCAGGCGTTCGATCGCCTTGCGCTGGCTTTTCATGTCGTCGCAGTGTTCCAGGAAAAGCTGGGCCCCGCTGCGGTTGCACTGCCCCATCGCACCCACCAGGAAGGCACTCAGGAATGCGGCGCTGGGATTGCTGTACAGGAGGCCCAGGCGCAGCGTGCCGACCCGCGCCACGCGCGCGGCGACATTGACCTGGTAGCCCAGCTCCTCCACTGCCTGCATCACTTTTTCACGCGTCTTCTCGCTGACATGTGCACTCCCATTGATCACGCGCGACACCGTCATGCCCGAAACGTTCGCCCGCTCGGCGACGTCATACAGCGTGGCGGTGCCGTTGCTGCGCGGTTTATCGATTGCCATGGATTAATCCCATTCATGTTATCGATAAATATTGTAACATCAAGTACGCGGTACTGGGGCCGGCCTGCTAGCCGGCAACCGTAGGTCCTTCTTTCGCACAGCCGACGGCCGGCGGACGCGCACGGCGCCCGTGGCGCTGTACTGCCAGCCGTCCGAAGTGCGCCAAAGCGCGGCGGAGCAAGAGCGCTCGACGCATTCCAGGCTGTAGCCCTCGGCGCCGATGCGCCTGCCGTCGCCGAGGAAGAGCATTTCAAGACCGCCCGGCCCGACGCCAGTGACGCCAAAGCGCCCCTCCACGACCTGGCTGCCGTGGGTGAGCGTCCGTGCTGGATCGGCGCTGGAGAAGACCGTGTGACGGCGGCCCCCATCCAGCCGAACGTCCAGGCCGACCGCCTCGCCGGCGCCGCCGTCCGGCACGAATTCCGTCACCTGTTGCACAGCTTCCTGTTCACCCTTGCGGCTTGCCTCCATCACGACCGCGAAGGGCCGCGCCCATGCAGGCCCATACTGGCGCACGACGAGTGTGGGCGAAGGCATCTGCGCCACATCTTTGGGCAGCATGCCGGACTCCCACGAGGTCGACGGCGGCGCCTTTACGCTGTAGAACTGACGCCGCTTGGCGCCTTGCAGCCACAGGCGCATCGACAATTCGTCATCAGGCAGCTTCAGGTCGAAGCGAGCCTGCAGCGGCCCCTCGGCCTTCAGCGCCTGCTTGTCGAACCAGTATTCGTAGCCGGTCAGGTCGCCGCCGGCGAAACTCAGGTCGGTGGTCGGCTCGGCCGGCAGCGGAGCGCCGCCCGCGCTGAACTGCAACGTTTGCGCAAGGCCGTGGTACAGATAATCGTGATAACGGTCACCACCCTCGCGCCGGCGCGAACGGAATACATCGACGACATAGGCGTGGCTGTCGTCGATACGCACTGTCGCCAGCAGGCGGCGCTGGTCCGCTTGCGTGGCAGGCTCGATGAAGGACGCCTCGCCAAAGGTAATGCCAGGATAGGCCAACGCCAGCGCCGCGCCGGGCGCCGGGTAGGCCGCCAGCAGCTTGAAAGGCTGCGCGATCTTCATCGCTGGATAGGTGGAGTTGCCGTCCACCACCACCGTATTATGAGCGGGGAACTGCGAGTAATAGTCGGCATAATCGCTCTGGAAATAGCCCGAGCCACGCCCGCTTTCCGGCGCCAGGCTCCAGCCCTTGGCAAAGATTTCCATCGCCAGGCCATTGGCGTGCGCATGGTTGCCGTTCGAGCCGACCAGGGACACCGCCAGCGCCTGACTGGCGGCGTCGCTGGCGGCGTAGCCATTGCGCTGAATTAGCCAGCTGGTATTGGCGGAATAGTAGGTCGGCGACTGGTAGGCGGCAAGCGGTGCAGCGGCCGCCGGCGCGCGATCGCTTTCGGTGGCGGCGACCAGTGCGTGCACGGGACGCAGGCGCTCGCCAGTACCGTCGGCGCCATTGCGAAGCGCCGCGAGCAGCTTGCGATACTCGCCCGCCTGCGGCAGGTCCTTCCGCTCAGCGTGGGCCAGCAGGCGTTTTAGCCCCTGGATGCGCGGCAGGTCGTAACGGGTGTCCCCGAAGCCCACGGTGCGGCCGTTCGGCAGCAGATACTGCGGCAGCGCCTGCGCCGCCTGCTGCAAGGCCGGCAGCCGGGAGAAATAATCGATGCCGAATACGCGCTCCAGCATCTCAAGGCATTCAGTGAAGTCGCCGAACACATTGATCGAATAGCCCGGCGATTCATTCCACATGCCGCTGCCCGGGTCGTAGCCGAACTCCATCAGCCGCTGCAGCGCCCAGTGGCGCGGACCGTGGCCGGACAAGACCGTGTTCACGTAATACTGGCGGCCCTTGCCGTCCGCATAGGTCGCATCATCGCCGAGCACGGACGCCACCTGCAGCACGAAGCGCGCCTTGATCAGGTTCCAGTTATTCCAGGGAACGCCATTCAGCAGCAGCACGTCCGCCCACTTCTTCAGCGCCCCGTCGAACACCTGGCGCTTCGCGGGAGCACGCTGGGCCGCGTAGCGCTGCAGCAGAGAGTAAGTTTCCGTCAGCGGAGCAATGATGTCCTCGTGGATCACCTCGAACGACTGCAGCCCTACGATGTTCTGGTCGTGGCCACGGCGCAGGTCGGACGGCAGCTCGCGGTAGAACATGCCGGAGAGGTAGGTATCGAGAATATCGTAGGCAAAGCGGGCCGCCTCGGCGTCATCCTGGTACCAGTACAGGAAAGCCGCGTCGCGCGCCAGTTCGGCGATGCGCATATTGATGGATTCGATCACGCGGCCACTCCTGGACTGCTCCACCCACTCCCATGTCTGGCTGCCATCCCGACGCTGCAGCCATAGCTTGTCGCCCTCGCCCATGTACGGCTTGACGTCCTCCAGTCGCGGCGTAAGATAGGCTGAAACGGCGTCGCGCGCTCCGGTGAAGCGCACGGTCGGCACGGGCGCCCTGCCCTCAGCATGGTCGTAGGCGCCATTCTTGACGAACACCCGCGTGTGATGGTCCTGCCAGTACATCTGCAGGCGGGAGACGATCCAGGCCGGGTCCTCGCGGTGCCGCGCCACATAAGGGCGCACGCCCTTCTCCAGCGCCGCGAGTTGCGCAGCCGCCCGCGGATCGGCGGCGACCCGCTGCCGCACGGCTGCAACCGGAGGCAAGGGCGCGCCGCCCACTGCGCCGGGCGGCGCCGGCTCCGCGTGAACAGCCAAGGCCAGGATGACGGCCGCCGCGCACGCGGCAGCCCTGGTGAATTTGCGGGTCCCCATCAGAAACGCAGCGTGGCGGACACGAAGAAGGAACGCGGCGCGTTGGTCTGCACGTTGACCAGTGAATTCGGATACTGGGCAATGAACTGGTCCAGCGTCACCCCGGCCGGCAAGATGCCGACCTGGCCGATCTGGGTCGCATTACGATCGTTGAACAGGTTGTTCACATTGAAGTCGAAGCGCAGTTTTTCGTTAAAGTTCCAGTACAGGCCAATGTCGGACACCTTGTTCGGCGGCAGATAGGCCAGCGCCGCGGTGGTCGTCGGGCGCTTGCCGATGTAGCGGAAGCGGTAATAGGCGCCGTAGTTCTCGAAATCGAAATTCAGCGTGCCGTTGTAGGTCACCTTCGAAGAGCGCTCCTGCGGGCCGGATGCGTAGGAAGGTGTGTCCGCGAACGGCGCCACACCAGGCGCGCAGGCCTTCAGCACACCGCCGCAGCCCGAAATCCAGGAAGCCGCCTGCACGGCGCGGCTGCGATTAAGCGTCAGCACATTGCGCAGTCCGAGCCAGTTCGTAATACGGACGGTATTGTCCACTTCCACCCCATAGGACTTGAAGTGGCTGTAGATCACTGGCCGTACATACTGGGTCACGCCATCGGCATAGGTGTTGTAGCTGGTGACGCCGACCTTGTCCAGGTCCACATAATACGGCGCCACTTCGATATTGAAGCCGCGTGTGCGATATTTGTAGCCCACCTCCGCCTGATTAATCACGGGCAGATTGTTCTGGTCCAGCGCATCGACCTTCCATTGCTGGTCGTAGCCGTTCCAGAAACCTTCCGCATTCTTGCGACCGTGCGTATAGCGGAAGTGCAGCGACTGGCGCTCGCCCAGCTTGTAACTCAGCGCGCCGGTGTACTGCCAGTAATGGACGTCTTTGTCGTAAGGGATGGTCATGGCGCCGCCCGGATCGATCGCATACACATTGTCGTACAGCGTCAAGGGATTGCCGTCGATGCCGCCGAAGCTGCGGCTGGTGGCATTCGGATTCGTCGTGTAGCGGTAGTTCGTGCCACGGAAATTGTACGAGGTGTAGCGTGCGCCAAAGTCCGCGACGAAATCGCCCTTTTCCCACGTCAGGCCAAACAGCGGGGAGATTTCGCGGGTGTGCACATCATCATACAGGCTGCCCACGCTGCTGCCGCCCGTGCCGGCGATGGCGGCAAAGCCGGTCGGGTCGGTCAGCTGGTAAGTCACAGGGCTGGCCGCCTGGGTGGTGAAGCTGACGTCCATCGTGGTCGGGTTGTTCTGCAGCGGCATCAGGCCAAGGCCGCCGTTCAAGGCGTCGCGCACGAAATGGATTTTGGCGATGTACGCGCCAGCAGTCAGGCTAAGCTGGTTGCCCGTACCGAAATCGATGGTCTTGTTGGCAGTGAACAGGTCGAATACGTCGTTGCCGCGCATGCGGTTGTTCAGGGCGCTCACGGTCAGCACCATATTTCCGGTCGCGATAGGAGAATTGCCTTCGATGGAACTGTTGGGCAGTGCATTCGGTGTGGTGCTTTGCAAGCAGAGGCTGGAACAGGCTGCGCCCGTAGCTGCGCTGGCCGAGGTGCGCTGGTTGACGCGCGCCAGCACCTGCCCCGTCACCCTGTCCCTGAAGGTATAGTAACCCGACGTATTGCCCAGGCCAGCGAGGGCGACGCCCAGGTTGTTGATCGCAGTAGACGAGGCAATCGACTGGTAGCCTACGCCTTCCGCTTCATTGTGATGCACCTGGTTGCTCTGCACGCGGAGGTTGTTGGAAATTTTCCAGCCATTGCCGAAGTCATGATCGAGTTTGAGGCCGATGGCATTGGTGCGGAACTGGGCAAAGTTTTGCGGGTCCCAGCTGTCGGTGCGGCCATTCAGGCCGGAGCGGATCGTGTGGGCCAGGCCGCCGGAAGGAATGAAGTTCGCATTGCGGCCGAAGGGCGTGTCGAACTGAATCGGTCCCCAGCCGTGCGCCAGCGGACGCACGATATCGAGGAAGGCCACCTGGTCGTCCAGGTGCTTCAACGAGACCTGCACCTCTCCCTTGCCCCACTCGCCGTTATAGCGCCAGTTCATATTGCCCTTCAACTGGCCGCCGTGGTTCGGCGCCTTCTCAATGTCGCGGTAGCCGAAGCTGTGGCGGTAATGGCCGCCGATGGACCAGGCAAAGTCGCCCGCCGCATTCCTGGCGCCATAGTAGAAATCGTGCTTCTGGTAGATATTGCCGGGACGGTCTTCATTTTCAACGCCGATGCGCGTGCCGACCATGCCTCCCTGGTCCGTGAAGCCATTCTTGGACAGATAGTTGAACAAGCCAGCCGGCGCGTTAGGGCCCGTCACCGCGGCCGATCCGCCGCGCACCGCCTGCACGCTGCGCACGGTGGCGTCGACGCGCAGGAACATGTCCGCCGAGAAGTTCGAGAACGGCGAGCCAATGACCGGCAAGCCGTCTTCCATCAATGCATTCCAGTAGTAGCCCACGGTACCGGCACTGGTGCCATTGGAAATGCCGCGGGTGTAGACGGTGTTGCGCGCTTCGCCGGCGTCGCTCGTTACCACCACGCCGGGGATTTCCGTCAGCAGGTCCGCTGCGCTCACCGGAACGACCGAGCGCACGCGGTCTTCATCGAGGTTAGTGACCGACAACGCCGCCTTGTCCGCAGTCGTGGTGCGCAGCACGCCGGTAACAACGACAACCGGAGCATCTTCGTTCCTGGCGTTGCGGCTGTCTGTTGCGGGCGCAGGCGACGTAGCCGGTTCTGTCGCTTCCTGGGCCCAGGCCGGCGTCCCCATGACCAGCAGGCTGACAGCTGCGGCAAGCGTTGAACGGCGCGGTGCGAGCGCGCGCGGTGCTTCTGCTTTCTTCATTTAATGTCTCCGTAGATTTATTAGCGGACCTGTTGGGCGGCCCGTTATCGATAACAATAAGGGTGAAAATTAAAGCGCGGTGAAATGATGCGCCGCGCTTGTTATCGATCACAATATATCGCCGGAAAAGGCTTGTCAATCCCTACACGGGAAGAATTCCCTGCAGGGACGAGATGCGTTCCGGAGCCGACCAGGTCGCAAGCATTGCGCCGGCGGGGCTGAATTGCAGTAGCTGCGCGCCTTTTTCGCCATTGCCGGGACCATGCCCCTGCCAGTTCGCGACCAGCAGCGTGCCGTCGGCCAGCAAGCTATGCGTGGCGTAGAAAAATGGCGCGACCTTCGGCGGCACCTCACTTGCTGCGCCGAACCGCCGGACCAGCCGTCCTTCGGCATCAAACACCGCCATGAAGGCGCCATAGCCTGCGGACACCCAGGTACTGCCGTCCGTCCTGCGCTCCGCCTTCCAGGCGTGCTCGAAACCTGGGGCGATGAAGCGGCGAATTTCAGACAGGTTTTCATCGGTTTCCTTGATGTGGTCATTGGTACACAGTAAGTAAGTGCCTTGCGGCGTGACGCGCATCAGGCGCACATAGTCGCCGTTGCGCCGCGCAGTGTGCAGCAGCCTGCCGCCGGCATCGAGTGTCAGCACTGTCACGCCGCCTTGACCGTCCAGATCCAGTCCGGTGACCAGCGTGCTGCCGTCCGGCAGGCGGGTGACTGCCGTGACCTCGTTCCAGCGATCACAATTGGCGAGAATGCGGCCGGTGCGCCATTCCAGTTCAAAGAAGCCATGGTCATAGCCGACCAGTACACGCTCATCGTCAAGGCGTTGCATGTCGCGCGCCAGGGGGAAATCGGCCAGATCCATCGTCCAGTGGAAGATGCTGTCCTTCGTACTGGCCAGGGAAAGCTGCTGGCGGCCTTCGTCAATGAGCAGCAAACGGATGTCTATCATGCGAACTCCAAAGTTATCGATAACAGATTGGATGCTAGCATATTTGATTCAGATCATGGAGCTGGCACGGCCTCCGTTTTAGGCTGACCGCATCAGCCAAAGGAGGAAATCATGACTTACCGTACCATCCTGGTTCATGTGGACAGGGCCGCCAATGCGGCCGAACGCATCAAGCTGGCCGCGGGCCTAGCCGAGCAGGAACAGGCCCACCTGGTCGGCGCAGCAATGACGGGCGTGCCACGCTATATGTACTCCGGGAGTATGTTCGAAGGCAGTGGCGTGATCATTTCCGACTACCTGCGTTTTGCCTCTCAACGCGCCGACGAAGCGCTGACCCAGTTCGGCGAACTCACCTCGCGCTTCGGCGCGCGCAACACCGAGCAGCGGCGCCGCGAAGAGGACGAGTACTCCGGCCTGTGCCTGCAGGCCCGCTACGCCGACCTGGTCGTGCTGGGCCAGGCGAATCCGGAGGACCGCGACGCCGGCGGCCTGCTGCACGACTTGCCCGAGTTCGTGGCCATCAATTCCGGCCGGCCGGTGCTGGTCGTGCCCTACGCTGGAGAATTCCCGACTGTCGGCAAGCGGCCGCTGATCGCCTGGAACGGCAGCCTGCAGGCGGCGCGCGCCGTGACGGCCGCCCTGCCCTTGCTGCGCCGCGCGGACAAGGTGACGGTCGCCATTTTCGATCCCCGCTCCGGCGATGATGCGCATGGCGAGGAGCCGGGTGCGGACATCGCTCTCTATCTGGCACGGCATGGCGTCAACGTCGAAGTCACGGTGCGTCCGGGCCCGCTGGACATCGGCAACGACATTCTGTCCCTGGCCGCCGACCTGAATTCGGATTTGCTGGTGATGGGCTGCTACGGCCACAGCCGC
>DASWYX010000587.1:0-9760 GCA_036404755.1 Pseudoduganella sp. | reverse complement strand
GGGTACGACGGCGCTGGGGTTGCGCCATCTGTTCTGACTTCGGGCGGGCCGCGTCTGCCCAGGCACGGCGGATCATTGATCCGCCGTGGGTGTTTCGACGGGGACGCCGAAAACAATCAGCCGGCGGCGATGCGCTTGGCGATGTGCGCCAACGATTCCTCAACCTGGTCGACCAGGATCAGGCACAGGTCGCCCTCTTTCAGGCGATCCATGGCCGTGTCGATGGCAACGAATTCGCCGGTGATCTGGTCGATCTGCGTGGTGCGGGTGGCGCCTTCCAGGCCCTGGCGCAGCAGGGCAACCACTTCGCCGTCGGCGCGGCCGCGCTGGCAGGCGTCCTGGTACAGGATCACGGAGTCGAAGGACTTGCCCAGGATTTCCGTCTGCTGGCGGATATCTTCGTCGCGGCGGTCGCCGGCGCCGGAAATCACCACCGAGCGGGTACCCGTCGCAGGCATGGCTTCAACCGCCTGCACCAGTGCCAGCATCGCATCCGGATTGTGGCCATAGTCGGCGATCACGGTCGCGCCGCGATAGTTGAAGAGGTTGAAGCGGCCCGGCGCATTGTGGCTGTCGGTGGTGAAGGTACGCAGGCCCTTACGGATCGAATCCCAGTCGATGCCAGCCGCCCAGGCGGCCGCCACCGAAGCCATGGTGTTCTCGACCTGGAAGCCGATGGTGCCGTTGAAGGTGATCGGCACGTCCGCCAGCGGGATACGCTGCTCGAACTTGCCCTCGGCAGCCACCAGCTGGCCGTCTTCCACGTACACCACGCGGCGGCCCTGCGCCTTGTGGGTGGCGACGATCGGATGATAACGGTCGGCGCCAAAGAAGGTCACCTTGCCGCGGCACTTGTTGGCCATGGCCGCGACGATAGGATCGCAGGCGTTCAGCACGGCGACGCCATTCTCGTCCACGTTCTGCACGATCACGCGCTTCAGTACCGCCAGGTCTTCCACGGTGGTGATGTAGTTCAGGCCCAGGTGGTCACCCGCGCCGATATTGGTCACCACGGCGACCTTGCAGCGGTCGAAGGCCAGGCCTTCGCGCAGGATGCCGCCACGAGCCGTTTCGAACACGGCTGCATCGACGTCCGGATGCGTCAGCACATTGCGGGCGGAGCGCGGACCGGAGCAGTCGCCGGAATCGATCTGGCGGCCGTTCACGTACACGCCATCGGTATTGGTCATGCCGACGCGCAGGCCGGACGCTGCGATCAGGTGCGCGGTCAGGCGCACGGTCGTGGTCTTGCCGTTGGTGCCGGTTACCGCGACCACGGGAATGCGGCCATCCTCGCCTTCAGGGAACATGGCGCTGACGATTGCTTCGCCGATCGGACGGCCCTTGCCGTAGGAAGGCGACAGGTGCATGCGCAGGCCCGGCGCGGCATTCACTTCCACCACGCCGCCATTCTGGTCTTCGATAGGACGCAGTACGGAATCGCACACCACGTCCACGCCGCAGATATCGAGGCCGATCATCTGCGCCGCTTCCACCGCGCGCGCCGCCACTTCCGGGTGCACGTCGTCAGTGACGTCGGTCGCGGTGCCGCCTGTCGACAGGTTGGCGTTGTTACGCAGGATCACGCGCTGGCCGTGCGGCGGCACGGAATCGGCAGCCAGGCCTTGCAGGGCCAGGCGCGCCAGGGCGATGTCATCGAAACGGATCTTGGTCAGCGAAGTCGCATGGCCGCTGCCGCGGCGCGGGTCGGCGTTGACGATGTCCACCAGTTCACGCACCGAATGCACGCCATCGCCCACCACATGGGGCGGATCGCGGCGAGCGGCAGCCACCAGCTTGTTGCCGATCACCAGCAAACGGAAGTCGTGGCCGGCGAGGAAGCGCTCGACCAGGATATCGTCGCGGAATTCGCGCGCCGCGTTGAAGGCCGCGATGGTCTGCTCGCGAGTCGTGACGTTGACGGTGACGCCCTTGCCCTGGTTGCCATCCTTCGGCTTGATCACGACGGGCAGGCCGATCTCCTGAGCGGCCAGCCAGGCATCTTCCGCGCTCTCGACGGAGCGGCCGGTCGGCACCGGCACGCCGGCCGCATCCAGCAGTTTCTTGGTCAGTTCCTTGTCCTGCGCGATCGACTCGGCGATGGCGCTTGTGGAATCCATTTCGGCAGCCTGGATGCGGCGCTGCTTGCTGCCCCAGCCAAAGCTCACCATCGAGCCTTCGGTCATACGGCGGAAAGGAATCTTGCGCGCCACGGCGGCCTGCACGATGGAACCGGTGGACGGGCCAAGCCGCACATCCTCATCCAGGTCGCGCAGTTCATTCAGCGCGGCGGCCAGGTCGAAAGGCGTATCGTCCAGCGCGGACTTGATCAGTTTTTCCGCCAGCTCCACGGCCAGGCGGCCGACCGCTTCCTCGGTGTACTCGACCACCATCTGGTAAATGCCGTCTTCCACCGTCTGCGTGGTGCGGCTGAAGGTCACCGGGCAACCGGCTTCGGCCTGCAGGCCGAGCGTGGCCAGTTCCAGCACGTGGGCCATCGGGATGGCGTCCGCATGGCCGTCCGGCTGCAGCTGGCCGAGGCGTGGGAAGCGCTTGCGCAGGCGCACCTCGAAGCCGGCGATCTTGTCCACGGAACGCTCTTCCGGCGGGCAGGACACGATGGCTTCAACAGCGGTGTGGTGGCTCCACAGATTGGGACCGCGCAGGGCGCGGAGGCGAATGACTTCCATTTAACGGTGTTCCTGTTCAGTTTTTCTTGATGTTCCACTCGAAGGTGCGCAGCGCGGCACCGATCAGGTCCGGCGACAGGCCCATGGCCCAGCCGGCGCCGATCGCGGCCAGTACGGCCTCCTGGCTGTTCGCATGGCCCTTCGGCAGGCAGGACAGCGGCAGCACCGCGACTTCATCCTGGCCCTGCGCCATCACGAAGCCCTTCTCGCTCATGAAGACGGCGCGCTCGCCATCCTCGCGGTGCGCGGCCAGCGCCGGCACTTCGGCATCCAGGCTGTAGAAGATCACATCGCCGTCGCACAGTTCGGCCAGGTCGGCCACCACTGCGTCGGACGCATTCAGCACCGCATACCCTTCCGGCAGCACCACGTCCACCTGGGTGCGCAGCACGGTGCGCATCTGTTCCGGATCGTTGATGTAGAACTCGCCGAGGTCTTCATGGCCGCCGGCGTCGGTCACCACGCCGATCGTGCACTTGTCGTAGGAGAAGCCATCGGTCAGGATCATGCGGTTGCCATTGGCGAACACCGCCGCCTCCACATTCTTGTTCAGCAGCAGGCGCTGGCCCGATTCCCATTCGCTCAGCGGGCCGCGCGCCACGTGGCGCCCGTTCAGGTACACGCCCTCTTCGCAAGCCGTGCCCACATAGCGGCCGCTCATCTGCAGCAGCCAGGAAGTCAGGCGCGCAATCAGCGCCGTGTGGCGGCTGCCGGAGACGCCGATGATCGGAATGCGGCCGTCTTCTTCCGGCGCGAACAGCTGGTCGACGATGGCTGCGCCCACATTGCGCACCTTGCCGCCCGGAGCGGGTTTCAGGTGGGCCAGCAGGCCGGGGCTCGCGTTCACTTCGATGATGGCGCCGCCCTGCTCTTCCAGCGGACGGGAAATATCCTGGGCCACGAGGTCGATGCCGGCAATGTCCAGCCCCACCACGCGGGCGGCCAGCGCAGCCATCTCGGCCACGGCCGGGTGGACGTTGTCGGTGACGTCGTTGGCGACGTTGCCGTTCAACTGAATCAGCACCTTGCGGCCCGCTTCCGGCACGGAGTCCGGCGTCAGCCCCTGGCGCTGCAGGTCCAGCAGCACTTCTTCGGACTCGCGCGGCTGCACGATATTCAGCGGGAATTCCTCCGTGGTGCCACGGCGCGGGTCGGTATTAATTTGCGAATCGACCAGTTCCTGCACGCTCGATTTGCCGTCGCCGGTCACCCACAGCGATTCGCCCATCGATGCGGCCACCACGCGCCGGCCCACAACCAGCAGACGGTGCTCATTGCCGAGCACGAAACGCTCGACGATCACGCTCTGGCTGCCGCCGCGCTTGACCGCGATATCGTAAGCCAGCTTGACGTCGGCTTCGGTCATCAGGTTCAGCGACACGCCGCGGCCGTGGTTGCCGTCATACGGCTTCACGGCGACCGGCAGGCCGATATCCTGGGCTTCTTCCCAGGCTTCGTCGGCGCTCTTGACCAGGGCGCCTTCCGGCACGGGCACGCCGGCGGACTTCAGCAGATCCTTGGTCATGTCCTTGTCGGACGCGATGCCTTCCGCGATGGCGGAGGTAAAATCGGTTTCCGCCGTCCAGATACGGCGCTGGCGTGCGCCGTGGCCCAGTTGAACGAGATTACCATCGGTCAGCCGGATATGCGGGATCTTGCGGTCGGTGGCGGCATCGACAATGTTGCTGGTGCTTGGGCCCAGGCACAGCGATTCCACCATTTCGGTCAGTTTGGCAACGGTGGCGGCGAGGTCGTAGGGCTTATCCTCGATGGCGGCCATCATCAGGTCCTTGCCGGCGGCCAGGGCGGCGCGGCCGACCTGTTCCTGACGGGTGCGGAAAGCCATCTTGTAGATGCCGCTGCCTTCAGCCGTCTGGCGGGTCTTGCCGAAGCCGGTGCGCATGCCGGCCAGGTTTTGCAGTTCCAACACCACGTGTTCCAGCACGTGGCCGACGTAGGTGCCGTCGCGCAGACGCTCGAGGAAGCCGCCGCGTTCGCCAACACCGCAGCGGTGCTCCATCAGGCCTGGAAGCAGGCCCGTCAAGCGCTCGTAGAAGCCGGGGAGTTTATTGGAAGGATGGTTTTCAAGCTCGCCAATATCCAGCCAGGTTTCGATCACAGGCCGGTAGGTCCAGATGTTCGGACCACGCAGGTGTGTAACGCGGAGAAACTCAATATCTTTCTTTTTTGTCATGTTTTTGCTCTACTACCTCTTGCGGTATACTCCGCCCGTCCACTATTTTCCCACTGTTTAGCGTTTCTTGCCACTTGGCAAAGACATCGCATGGAGCAAGTCTCATAATGATAACAAACCAACTTTCCCCTGAACTGAGTTTGACTGAACTGCCGGAAGTGTGGCGCTCAGAAGCTCAGTTGCAGCTTTCTTCTGGGGAAAACGTTCTGAACGCTCTTGAGGTTGACCTCGATGCGCGCCTGCACTTCAACAAAGGCCTGGTCATTCTCACTGAGCGGCGCATTATGGCACGCGCCCCCGGGGAAGCGGTATGGCATGACTGGACCTATCACCGCGGCATGACCCTGAAGCTGCACGACCACGCCGGCGTCGGCCACCTGGAACTGCTGGACGACACGCGCCGCCTCGCCTCCTGGCGTTTCACGCTGGGCCAGAACCTGCTGGCGCTCCGCCTGTCCGAGGCCTTCGCCAAGCTGGTCGAGGCGCACGTCACCGGCAAGCCGGTCGAGAAGGAAGAAGATCATTCCTGCCCCACCTGCAAGGCGCCGCTGGAGCCGGACCAGGAAGAATGCCCCGTCTGCACCAAGGTTGTTTATACACCACCTTCCACCTGGACTCTGTTCCGTTTGTGGCGTTTCGCCAAACCTTACCGCTGGTCGCTGGGACTGGGCTTTGCGCTGATGCTGCTCTCCACAGGCGCGCACATGATTCCGCCTTACCTGAGCATGCCGCTGATGGACAATGTGCTCATTCCTTACCAGAGCGGCAAGCCGGTCGACGTAACGCTGGTGACGATGTATATGCTGGGCCTGACCGCCTCCGCCGTGCTGGCCTGGGTGCTGGGCTGGGGCAAGACTTATGTGCTGGCCCTGGTGTCCGAACGCATCGGCGCGGACCTGCGCACCAACACGTATGAACACTTGCTGCGCCTGTCGCTGGAATACTTCGGCGGCAAGCGCACGGGCGACCTGATGTCGCGTATCGGCTCCGAATCGGACCGTATCTGCGTCTTCCTCTCGCTGCACCTGCTGGATTTCGCCTCCGACTGCCTGATGATCATCATGACGGGCGTGATCCTGTTCTCCATCGATCCGTGGCTGGCCTTCGTCACGCTGGCGCCCTTGCCCGTGATCGCCTGGCTGATCCACCTGGTGCGCGACAAGCTGCGCACCGGCTTCGAGAAGATCGACCGCGTGTGGGGCGAAGTGACGAACGTGCTGGCCGATACGATTCCCGGCATCCGCGTGGTGAAAGCCTTTGCGCAGGAAGCGCGGGAGGCGAACCGCTTCCGCATGGCGAACCGGCACAACCTGGCGGCCAACGATAAGCTGAACAAGGTGTGGTCGCTGTTCTCGCCGACCGTGTCCTTCCTGACCGAACTGGGCATCCTGGTGATCTGGGTGTTCGGCATCTGGCAGGTGTCGAAGCACAATATCACCGTCGGTACGCTGACGCTGTTCGTGACTTATTCGACCCGCTTCTACGGCCGCCTGGATTCGATGAGCCGCATCGTGTCGGTGACGCAGAAGTCGGCCTCCGCTGCGAAGCGCATCTTCGATATCCTGGACCACGTTTCGAGCGTGCCGGAGCCGGCGCAGCCGGCCAAGCTGGCCAAGGTGGAAGGCAATATCACGCTGCGCGAGGTGGGCTTCCGCTATGGTAACCGCGCCGTCAACCGCGGCGTGAACCTGGAGATCAAGGCGGGCGAGATGATCGGCCTGGTGGGCCACTCCGGCTCCGGCAAATCCACGCTGGTGAACCTGATCTGCCGCTTCTACGACGTGGCCGAAGGCGCGATCCTGCTGGATGGCGTGGACGTTCGTAATTTCGCCGTGTCCGACTACCGCCGCAACATCGGCCTCGTACTGCAGGAGCCTTTCCTGTTCTTCGGCACGATCGCCGAGAACATCGCTTACGGCAAGCCGGATGCGACGCGCGCCGAGATCATGGCTGCAGCCCGCGCGGCCCATGCACACGACTTTATCCTGCGCCTGCCGCAAGGGTATGACTCGATGGTCGGCGAGCGCGGACAAGGCTTGTCCGGCGGCGAACGCCAGCGCATCTCGATTGCGCGCGCACTGCTGATCGATCCGCGCATCCTGATTCTCGACGAGGCTACCGCGTCCGTCGACTCCGAAACCGAAAAGGAAATCCAGAAGGCACTGGACAACCTGGTCGCCGGCCGCACGACGATCGCGATTGCGCACCGCCTGTCCACGCTGCAGCGCGCCAACCGCCTGGTCGTAATGGACAAGGGCAAAGTGGTCGAAGAAGGCCCGCACGACGAACTGATGGCGCAGGAAGGCGCCTATTACCGCCTGTATCAGGCGCAGGCACGTAACGTCGATACCGACCTGGATGACAACGCAAAGACCCGCCATGACGACAATTAATTTCAGCCTCCACCGCGACGCCTTCGGCCGCCTGAACCTGACCGACGCTTCCGGCGCCGTCTACGAAAGCATTTCGCCGGTGCGCGCGTTTCCCATCCAGGCGCCTGAGGAGGGCCTGGCTTTAGTGAACACCGATGGCAAGGAGATTGCGTGGCTGGACCGGCTGTCCGACTTGCCGGCCGAGCAGGCGGATCTCGTGCGCGAGGAGCTGGCGGGACGGGAGTTCATGCCGGAGGTCACGTCCATCGTCAGCGTGAGCAGCTATGCGACTCCGTGCACGTGGACGGTGCGCACGAACCGCGGCGATACCGAGTTCGTGCTGCGTGGGGAGGAGGATATCCGGCGCGTGGGGACCGAGTCTTTATTGATCTCGGATACGCACGGTATCAATTTCCTTATCCGCGACCAGTTCGGGATGGATAAGCATAGCAAGAAGATTCTGGATCGCTTCCTCTGACGGGGTCCCGGGCCCGCGGGCACGGCGGATCAATGATCCGCCCTACAGCCCTGGCGGGCCTACGCCGCGTCGAATCGGGTCACGCGGCGGCGCGCGCAACCGCGGTGAGCGCGGCGCGGAACAGGATGACCGCGTCGCCGGAAATCGAAACGCGCCGCGGCTCGGCGCCGCCGTTGCCGTCCCTGGCCACATCGACGCGCACGTGCACGACGCCATCACGCCGCAGCGCCCTCCCCTGATGGCCTTCAAACGCCAGCGACTCGCCAAGGTGCGTCATCAATCCATGCCGGACCAGATAGGCGCCAATCGGCCCGTTGGCATTGCCAGTCACGGGATCCTCGTCGATGCCGATAGCCGGCGCGAACATGCGGCCATCCGTGCGCCGCGGGCCACTGATCACGAACGGAAACCAGCCATTGCAGCCCAGCTCTGCGCTCAGCAAAGCCAGCGCCGGCAAATCCGGCAACAGCGCATCCAGCGGATAGTCGTCGCGCAGGGGCACCAGCACTTTTGAGTGCCCGGTGGACACCACCTGCACCGGCCGCCCCGCAGCCAGCGCGGTGACGCCACCACGAAGCCGCAGCGCCGACGCGACGCGCGCCCGCCACTCGTCATCCAGCGGATTGCCAAACGAGATCGGCCCCTGCCCGATTTCGATCCGCCAATCGCCGCCCTCGCCGCCGCCCTCGCGCAAGGTACGAATGCGCTGCAGGCCTGCGCCGGTCTTCTGCACGACGACACCATCCGGCGGCAGGCCGCGCGCGTGGGCCAGGGCATAATGCGCAGCACTCGTCGCATGTCCGCACACCGGCACTTCAACGGCCGGCGTGAAGAAGCGCACCCAGACATCATGATCCGCCGCCGTAGGGCGCAACACAAAGGCCGTCTCGGAATGTTTGAGTTCGCGCGCAATATCCTGCATCTGCGCAGCGGAAAGTCCATCCGCATCAAGCACAACCCCGGCGGCATTGCCGCGGAACGGCGTTCGGGTAAAGGAATCGATGTGATAAAGCATCATGACGGGCTCCGATAGGGAAAGGCCCCAGCATAATTATTGATGCCCACAGGGACAATCCAGCGACAAAGAGATACACTCTCCCACTTAAAGGGAGAATCATGACCGACCTCGCCGACTACGCCACCTTTATCGCCATCTTGGACGCCGGTTCGCTGACCGAAGCCGCGCGCCGCACGGGCCGCTCGCTGCAAGCCGTCAGCCGCGCGCTGGCGGACCTGGAGGCCGAATTGGGCGCCCAATTGATCCAGCGCACCACGCGCCGCCTGCAAGCCACGCCCGCCGGAACAGCATTCGCGGAACGCATGCGCCGCGTGCTGGCGGACATCGAAGCCGCCCGCGAATCGGCCCGCCACGACGGGGAAGCGCCCAAGGGCAAGCTGCGCGTCGCCGCGCCGGTGCTGTTCGGCGCGAGCTGGCTGACGCCAATGACCGCAGCGTTCATGCAGCGCTGGCCGCAAATCGAAGTCGAACTGGTGCTCAGCGAGCGCAAGGCCGACCTGGTCGCCGACCAGCTGGACCTCGCCGTACGGCTTGGCGACCTGCCCGACTCCGCACTGCGCGCGCGCAAACTGGCCGACATGCGACGCGTCTTTTTCGCCTCACCCGCCTGGCTGCAGCGGCACGGCCGCCCCTCGAACCCGCAAGCGCTGGCGGAACTGCCCTGCGTGCTGCGCACCACCGGCGCCGACCGCAAACAGTGGCCCGTTACGATGGACGGCGAGATTCGCCACATCAAGGTCCACGGCGCTTTCAGCGTCAACGACGCCGCAGCCGCCAACGAAGCCGTGGCAAATGGCCTGGGCGCCGGCCTGGCGCCCTTCTGGCAAGTTCGGCGCCTGGTCGAAGAAGGCCGCGTCGAAACTATCCTGCGCGGCTTCGAACCGCCGCCGGTGGCCATCCACGCCGTCTGGCCCGGCGCCGGTGCGCTGCCCGCCCGCACGCGCCTTTTCATCGATCACCTGGCAATCCAGTTCAGCGCCGTGCACTGGTAACTTGAGCTGCAGCATG
>DASWYX010000586.1:0-4802 GCA_036404755.1 Pseudoduganella sp. | reverse complement strand
CCGGTGATGGCGGCGGCGACGGTGCCGGTGGCGTCCGCGGCCGGGCCGGAGGCTGCTGCGGTGGTAGCGGCAGACGCGGATGGCCTGGCGGTGGCGCGGTCGATGGCGGAAACGGCGGCGGCAAATACGGACGGGCCGGCGGCGCGGGTGATGGCGATGGCGATGGCGGCGGCGATGGTGGTGGCGGGGGGCACGGTGAGGGGCGCGCCGTTGATGGTGATGGTGATGACGTCAGGCACGGGCGCGCTCCGGTGGCGTGAATCGGCTGGGGAGGTAGGGCTGGTGCGGGATGGCGGAGGGCTCGTTGAGCATTTGCGCGACAAGCAGCTCCGCTGTGGCGAGCGACGTCGTGATGCCCAGGCCTTCATGTCCGGTGGCGAGCCACAATCCACGGCGCGCGGCGTAGGGACCGATCAGGGGCAGCCCGTCCGGCGTAGCGGCGCGCAGGCCGGTCCAGCAGCGGAGGACGTTCAGATCTGTCAGGCCAGGCGTGAACGAGCAGGCGTGGCGCAGCATGCGCGCCATCATGCGCGGCTCGGCGGACAAATCGGTCGTGCCGAACTGGCGCGAAGACCCGATCAGCACCTGCCCCGTGGGACGCGGCTGCAGATTGAACGCCACGGATTCGCCACTGGACGCATGTGCGCTCTTGATATACCCCAGCTCCACCAGCTGATGCCGCACAAATCCCGGATAACGGTCTGTAATCATCACATGCCCCTTCTTGGGCACAACCGGCAGCTCCGGCAGCAAAGTCGTGCAGCGCGAGCCGGCCGCCAACACGATGCTGCCCGCGTCAAGGCGCGTGCCGTCGCCAAGCTGCACGCTGCCATCGCCAATCGCGCGCGCCTCGCCCGACATCAGCCGTGCGCCGCGCGAACGGGCGCGGTCCATCAGGATGCGTGCGCTCTTGGGCGGATAAACCAGCCCATCGCCATGCACCAGCAGGCCGCCGGCCAGGCCGCCACGCAGCTGCGGTTCGTGGGCGTACAGCGCGCCAGCATCCAGCATCTCGCAGGACAGGCCATGTGCCGACATCGTCGCCGCCTTGGCGCGCGCAGCGGCCAGCTCCTCCTCGTCGGAAGCGACCCAGATCGTGCCGCAGCGGCTGTATTCATGCTGTTCCGGGTGCTTTGCCACAAAAGAACGCCACAACTCCAGCGAGCGGGAAGTCAGCGCCAATTCGGCCGCGTTATCGTCCATGGCCACCAGGTGGCCCATGCCCGCCGCCGTAGCCCCGCTGCCGACCGTGTCCTGCTCGACCACCAGCACCTGCAGCCCGCGTGCGGACAAGGCATCGGCAACGGCCGCGCCCACGATGCCCGCACCAACGACCAGCACGTCCGCGGTCTGTGTCACCGGATACCCCACATGAATGGATCGTCCGCATCGAGAATCAGCTGCGCCGTCGCATTGACCCAGGCCTTGCCGCGGATGCTCGGAATCAGCCGCTCGCCATCCATGCGATAGGAACCTTCGAAGACGCTGCCGACAATGCTCTCCTGGCGCCACTGCGCGCCCTCGGCCAGTTTGCCGTCCGCTGCCAGGCAGGCCAGCTTGGCGCTGGTGCCCGTGCCGCACGGCGAGCGGTCGTAGGCATTGCCGGGGCAAAGTACGAAATTCTGACTGTCCCCCGCCCCGCTGCGCGACGGCGCGAACAGTTCGATATGATCGATTTCCGCGCCGTTCGCGCCGGTGATGCCGGCGGCGGCGAGTGCGTTTTTCACTGCCGTCGTGTAGGCGGTCAGCCCGGCGGCGCGCGATACGGACAGTTCCTGGCAATGATCGGAGACCAGGAAGAACCAGTTGCCGCCCCAGGCGATATCGCCGTGAACGCGCCCGTGACCGGGAACGTCCAGCGCGACGCCGGCGGCCAGGCGGTAAGCCGGCACATTCTCGACCGTCACGCTGCCATCGTCATGCAGCACGGCTTCGACCACGCCCACCGGCGTATCGATGCGGTGACGGCCCGCGGAAAGGCGCCCCATGAAGGCCAGCGAAGTCACGAGGCCAATCGTGCCGTGCCCACACATCCCAAGGTAGCCGACATTATTGAAGAAGATTACGCCGGCAACGCAATCCGGCGCATGCGGCTCGCACAGCAGCGCGCCGACCAGCACATCCGACCCGCGCGGTTCGCAGACCACGGCGGAGCGGAAACCGTCATGCTCGCGGCGGAAGCGCTCAACGCGCTCGTTCAGGGGGCCGGCGCCAAGATCGGGACCGCCGTCGATGACCAGGCGGGTCGGTTCGCCGCCGGTATGGGAATCGATGATGGAAATGGTTTTCATAGGCTCCATCATAGGCGCGGGCCGCCCAGCCGTCTTGTATCCGCTGCGCGCGCCGGATGACGAAATCTGCACAATCGTGGCAGAATGGCGCCATGAAAGATCGTGCACGCACTGCCCTCGGCGCCAGCATCGGCGACGTTTTCTTCACCGAACCGCTGTTCGACGCCCTGCCCGACGTGGTCTTCTTCGTCAAGGACACGGAAGGCCGCTACGTGGTCGTCAACCAGACCCTGGCCAAGCGCTGCGGCGTGAAGGACAAGGCCGCCCTGCTCGGCCGCACCGCCGCCGACGTATTCGCCCAGCCTTTCGGCTCACGCTTCCTGGCCCAGGACCGCGCCGTGCTCGATGACGGCGTGGAAATCGAAGACCAGCTGGAACTGCACCTTTACCCGAACCGCGCGCCCGGCTGGTGCCTGACGCAGAAGCGCCCGCTGCGCGATGCGGGCGGCCGCATTGTCGGCCTGTGCGGCGTATCGCGCGACCTGGCGATGGCCGACCACAAGAATCCCGCTTACGAAAAAGTGGCGGACGCTGTGCGCATGATCCACGAGCAGTTCGACGGCCCCCTCGCCCTGCCCGAGCTGGCGCGCACGGCCAATATGTCCGTCGCCCAGATCGAGCGCTACTTCCTGCGCATTTTCCACCTGACGCCGCGCCAGCTGATCATCAAGACACGCGTGGACGCGGCCTCGCGCATGCTGGCCGGCGAGGCCAGCGTGGCCGACATCGCGCAAGCCTGCGGCTACGCCGACCACAGCGCCTTCACGCGCCAGTTCCGCGCCACCACGGGCGTTACGCCCAGCGAATACCGCCAGCTGCTGCGCGGCGCCTGAGCCGGCGCCAAGCAGCGATCAGGGCTTGCCGTTGCGGCAATGCTCAGCGAAACCGGGGCGGTCCGCCATGCGCTCCATCCACGCATCGATGGCCGGGGTGGAGGGACGTTCGCTCAGGGTCATCTGCCAGCGGTTGGCCGACAGACCGAGCACAATATCCGCCAGCGTGAACTCCTCGCCAGCGACGAAAGCATCGCCCTGCTCCAGATGCCGCTCCAGGATGGCAATGTGGCGGTTCCAGGAAGCCACGCCCGCCGCCAGCTGCGCCGGATCCTGGAAAGCGGGATTGCGGCGCACGAGGGACATGAAGGGATAGCGCCAGGCGGTGTTCAGGTCCGTGGCCTGCCAGTCCATCCACTTCTCGACCTGGGCGCGGGCACGCGGTTCGGCCGGCAGCAGGTCGCCGCGGCCATGCACGCCGCACAGGTAGCGGCAGATCGTGTTCGACTCCCACAGCACGAAGCCGCCATCCACCAGCACGGGCACCATTGCGTTCGGATTCAGCGCCAGAAATTCCGGCGTTTGCGTCGGGCGGAAACCGTCGCCCCAGTCTTCGCGCTCGTAGGGAACGCCGATTTCAGCGAGCGTCCACAAGACCTTCCGAACGTTGATCGATGCCGCCTTGCCGAGAACTTTCATCATTATTGACTCCCAGTTGAACGAGGATATCTTCCTTGAGCTGCTGCAGCACAGGGCTGGAAAGCTTGCGCGGGTGCGCCTGTTCGACGCGAAAACTGGCCTGGATGCGGGTCGGGCGCGGCGACAGCACGAGGATGCGGTCCGCCAAATAAATCGCCTCTTCCACGTCGTGCGTAATCAGCAGCACGGTGTGGCGTTCCTCGGCCAGCACGCGCAGTAGCTCATTGCGCATTTTCAGGTTCATCAGCGCATCCAGCGCCGAAAAGGGTTCGTCCATGTACAGGATTTCGGGCTTGACCACCAGCGCCCGCGCAATCTCGACCCGCTTCAGCATGCCGCCGGAAAGCTGGTGCGGATAGGCGTTCTCGAAGCCCTTCAGTCCCACCATGGCCGCATAATGGTCGGCCAGCGCCGCCTTGTCGCCGTGGCCGTCGCCCGTCAGGCCGAACATCAGGTTTTGCTGGACCGTCAGCCAGGGGAACACCGAGCCGTGCTGCGAGATGACGATGCCTTTCGGGCTCGGACCGGTCACACGTTCGCCATCGATGCGCACATCGCCCGCATCCGGCTGCTCGAAGCCCGCCACGATCTTCATCAGCGTGGATTTGCCGCAGCCCGACGGGCCCACGATGGCGACGAATTCACCGTCGCCGATCTGGAAATCGACGCCGTCCACCACGGGCAGAGCCTTGAATTTCTTGCGGATGTTGTTGACGGCAACCTTAGCGTCCATAACGCCACCTCACTTGTTTGAGACCTTCCAGCAGCCGCATCAGGCCATCCAGCGCCAGGCCGATCAGGCCAATGATGATCATGCCCGCGATCACCAGGTCGTAGCGGTTGCCGGCATTGCGCGAATCCATGATCAGGTAGCCCAGGCCGGAACGCAGCGCGATCATTTCCGCCGCCACGACCACCAGCCAAGCCACACCCAGCCCGCTGCGCATGCCGACAATAATCTCGGGCAGCACGGCCGGAATGATCACCTGCCGGTACAGCTTCGCGCGCGGCACGCCGAAATTCTCCGCCGCGCGCAGAT
>DASWYX010000585.1:0-2817 GCA_036404755.1 Pseudoduganella sp. | reverse complement strand
GCAGCTGGCCATGTCCCGCTCGGCGGTGGCCGGGCATATCGCCACCCTGATCCGTGAGCGCCGCCTGCTGGGCCGCGCCTACGTCTTCCCCGACCGCCGCCCCGTGCTGTGCATCGGCGCCGCCAACCTCGATCGCAAGCTGCGTCCATTGCAACCGCTGCAGATGGGCACCTCGAATCCGGCCAGCGCCGAAGAAAGCTTTGGCGGCGTGGCGCGCAATATCGCCGAAAACCTGGCCCGCCTTGGCCTGCCCTGCGGCCTGCTGACTGCCCTGGGCGACGATTCCTCCGGCCGCGCCCTGCGCGCCCAGGCCGAATCTGGCGGCATCGACATGGCAGGCAGCCTGCAACTGAATGGCATGGGCAGCGGCACCTACACCGCCGTGCTGGATGCAAAGGGCGAACTGGTGGTAGCCCTGGCCGATATGGCGCTGTACGACATGCTGACGCCGCCCTTCCTCGCTTCGCGCCAGCCGCAGCGCACTGCCGCCGCGATGGTGATCGCCGACCTGAATCTGCCGCTGGATTCGGTGGCGATGCTCCTGTCCGACGCGCGCGAAAGCGGCGTGCCGCTGGTGATCGTGGCCGTGTCGCAGCCGAAGATGGCGCGCCTGCCGCGCGACCTGCGCGGCCTGAAGCTCTTAATATTGAACCGCGGCGAACTGGAAACGCGCGTGGGCCGCGCCCTGCCCACCGAGGCGGACGTACAGGAAGCCTGCCGCGAAGTGCAGGCCCAGGGCGCGCAGCAGGTGATCGTGACCTGCGGCGCGCAAGGTGTGTATCACACGATGCCGGAAGGCCTGCACTGGCTGGCCGCCCACGATGCCAAGGTGGTGGACGTGACCGGCGCCGGCGATGCCTTCTCCGCCGCCGTCTGCTGGTCGCTGGTGCAGGAAGCCGGCGACCTGCACCTGGCCTGCGAACGCGGCCTGCTCGCCGCGGCGCTCACACTGGAAAGCCCGCACACCGTATCGCCCGCGCTGTCCGCTGAAAAGCTGGGCGCGCACACTCCTCTCGAAAGGGACTGAATCATGCAGCAATTCCTCTCCTTCTCTCCCGAAGTCGCGAACGCACGCGCAACGGGCAAGCCTGTCGTGGCGCTCGAATCGACCATCATCTCGCACGGCATGCCTTATCCGCAGAACGTGCAGACGGCGCGCGAAGTGGAACAGATCGTGCGCGACCACGGCGCGGTGCCGGCCACCATCGCCATCATCGGCGGCAAGATCTGCGTGGGCCTGACGGATGAACAGCTTGAAATGCTGGGCAACTCGCCCGATGCGCTGAAGGTGAGCCGGCGCGACCTGGCTTATGTGCTGTCCCAGTTCAAGCTCGGCGCGACCACGGTGGCGGCGACGATGATCTGCGCCCAGCTGGCGGGCATTCACGTTTTCGTCACCGGCGGCATCGGCGGCGTGCACCGCGGCGCGGAGAAGAGCTTCGATATCTCGGCCGACCTGCAGGAGCTGGCGCAGACCAATGTGGCCGTGGTGTGCGCGGGCGTGAAATCGATCCTCGACATCGGCCTTACGCTGGAATACCTGGAAACCCAGGGCGTGCCGGTGGTCAGCGTCGGCCAGCCGGGCTTCCCTGCCTTCTTCACGCGCGAGAGCGGCTTCAATGCGGACTTCCGCCTCGACACGGCTGCCGACCAGGCGTCCTTCCTGCGCACCAAGTGGCAGCTGGGCCTGAAAGGCGGCGCCGTGATCTCGGTTCCCGTGCCGGAAGCGGACGCGATGCCGAAAGAAGAAATCGACCGCATCACCGTGCAGGCGCTGGAAGAAGCGGAACAGAATGGCGTGACCGGCAAGGCCGTCACACCCTTCCTGCTGGCCCGCATCAAGACCCTGACCGAAGGCCGCAGCCTGATGACCAATATCGCCCTGGTAAAGAACAATGCCCGCGTCGGCGCCGAACTCGCCCGCGCTTTAGCTGTATGACTCGCCGCAACGCGTAGGGCGGATCATTGATCCGCCGTGCTGAAACGACCACCATCGCAGACCATGTCCATCGATTTAAAACAGCTCCGCTACTTCCTCGCCGTCGCCGAAGAAAAAAGCTTCAGCCGGGCCGCCGAACGCCTGCACATCTCCCAGCCTCCGCTCAGCCAGCAGATCATGAAGCTGGAAGCCGAACTTGGCGTGAAACTGTTCGCACGTACCACACGCACCTTTGAACTCACCGTGGCCGGCAAGGCGCTGATGCAGGAAGCGGCGGAGTTGCTGGGCAAGATGCGCATGACCATCGACACGGTGCGCCAGATCGACCGCGGCGAAGTGGGCCGCCTGCGCGTGGGCATCGTGGGTTCCGCCATGTGGGGGCCAATCCCCAGCATGCTGGAGGAATTCCAGAGCAAGTATCCGCGCGTAACCTGGACCATCCATGAACTCGGGCCCACCGTGCAGTACGACGCGCTGCGCGCCAAGCAGATCGATGTCGGCTTCTGGCGCGAGCCCAAGCTGGACGAGGATGAACTGAAGCGCGATAACCTGAAGCAGGAATTGTGCTTCCGCGAGAATGTGTGCGTGGCCGTGAACGAGCATCACCCGCTGGCGAAGCAGGAATCGATCGAGTTGAAGGATATCGCCGATGAACCGATGCTGACGTTGGCGCTCGATAAGTCTTCCTTCCCGCGCTACCTGATCCAGTGCTGCGTGAAGGCGGGCTTCCAGCCGACGGTCTTCCAGGAGGCGAACGAGCCGCAAACCCTGCTGGCCATGGTCGGCGCGGGCCTGGGCGTGACATTGATGCCGGAAACGACCAGCCGCATCGGCTGGCCGGGCGTGGTCTTCCTGCCGATCCGCAATCCGCCTTCGGC
>DASWYX010000584.1:0-3089 GCA_036404755.1 Pseudoduganella sp. | reverse complement strand
CCAGCCGACGATCCGTCGCGCCGCGTAGGGCGGATCATTGATCCGCCGTGCATGCTCAGCTGCGAACCCTTGCCCCTGCTTTTTCAGTCGCCGCAGCAGCAAAACTTGCCATCAGACTATCAACGACATCGTCCTGCAGGGTGTTTTGAGTATCTTGCAAGCTAAAGCGGAAAGCAAGCGATTTTTCGTCGTTTTCCAGACCTTTGCCGCGATATTCGTCAAACAAAACAATGGCTTGCACGATGCGGCCCGAGGCGTGGGAAGCTGCCGCGCCCTTGAAAGCGTCGAGCAGATCCTGCGCCGCCACTTCATGCTTGACTACCAGGGCCAGGTCGCGCGTGGCGCCAGGGAACTTGGAAATCTCTTCATATTTTGGCACAGCGCGTTGCTGTAACGCAACAGCGTCAACTTCGAACAGCACGGGCGCCTTCGGCAGATCGTACTTCTGCAGCCAGCGTGGGTGCAATTCGCCGATGAAGCCAATGACCTTGCCGTCCAGCTCGACCGATGCAGCACGGCCCGGATGCAGGGCCGGGTGCGACAGCTTGGCGAAACGCAGCTCGGCCGGGGCGAACAGCGCCTCCAGGTCGGCCTTCACGTCGAAGAAGTCCACGTCGCGGGTATCCATGCCCCACTGCTCGTCGGCCACCGGGCCGTAAGCCATGGCGGCCACGCGCTGCGGCTGGTCGTAGCCGGCCACGGTCAGCGGGCCATCGGCGACCGCAGCGTCGCGCTTGTAGACCGCGCCCACTTCGAACACGCGCACGCGCGGCTGCTTGCGGTTGACGTTGTAGCGCACGTTGGCGACCAGGCTGCCAATCAGCGAAGAACGCATCACGGACAACTGGCTGGCGATCGGATTCTGCAGCTTGATCGGGCTGTCGTTGCCGTTGAAGTCCAGTTCCCACTGGGCTTCAACAAAGCTCATGTTCACCACTTCCTGGAAGCCCAGGTCGGCCAGTTGATGGCGCACGGCGAAGATGGAGCGGGTGTCCTCGCTCTCGATGCGCATCTCGTTGGCGGCCACCGGCGGACGGGTCGGGATGTTCTCGAAGCCGTAGACGCGGGCCACTTCCTCGATCAGGTCTTCCTCGATCTCGATGTCGAAACGGTAGGACGGCGCGGTCACGCTGAACACGCCATCTTCCAGCGTGAAGGGCAGCGCCAGGCGCTTGAAGATGTCGGCGATGACTTCATCGGTCAGCGCCACGCCAATCACTTTCGAGGCGCGGGCGGTGCGCATGGTCACCGGCGCGCGCTGCGGCAGGTTGACGATCTGGTCGTCGATCGGGCCGACCTTGGTGCCCGGCGTGCCGCAGATTTCCACCAGCAGCGACGTAATGCGCTCCAGGTGTTCCGGGATGGTGGCGTAGTCCACGCCGCGCTCGAAGCGGTGCGCCGCATCGGTCGAGAAGTTATAGCGGCGCGCGCGGCCCTGGATGGCGTTCGGCCACCAGAATGCGGCTTCCAGGTAGATGTTGGTGGTGTCGTCCGACACGGCGGTGGCGTCGCCGCCCATGATGCCGGCCAGCGACTCGAGTTCCTTGTCGTCGGCGATCACGCCAACCCATTCATCGACTTCAACGGTGTTGCCGTTCAGGAGCTTGAGCCGTTCGCCCTTGCGGCCCCAGCGCACATCGAGGCCGCCGTGGATCTTGTCCAGATCGAAAACGTGGGAGGGACGGCCCAGTTCCAGCATCACGTAGTTGGAGATGTCCACCAGGGCGGACACGGGGCGCTGGCCCGAGCGCTCCAGGCGCTGCTTCATCCACTCCGGCGTTTGCGCCTTCGCGTTCAGGCCGCGGATCACCCGGCCGGCGAAACGGCCGCACAGGTCCGGCGCGCTCACTTTTGCGCGCAGCTTTTCGTCGGTGTTGACGGGCACGGCGCGGTATTGCGGCACGCTCAGCGGCGAGCCGGTCAGCGCGGACACTTCACGCGCCACGCCCAGCACGGACAGGCAATCCGCCTTGTTCGGCGTCAGCTTGATGGTGAACTTCAGGTCGTTCAGCGCCCAGTAGTCGCGGAAATTCTTGCCGACCGGTGCGTCGTCCGGCAGCTCGATCAGGCCGGCGTGGTCTTCGGACAGGTGCAGTTCGCGCGCGGAGCACAGCATGCCCTGCGACTCGACGCCGCGCAGCTGGCCCACCTTGATTTCAAACGGCTTGCCGTCCGCGCCCGGCGGCAGCACGGCGCCGGCCATCGCGCATACGACCTTGAGACCGGGGCGCACGTTCGGCGCGCCGCACACGATATTCAGCAGCGTGCCGGTGCCCACGTCCACCTGGCAGACGTTCAGGCGGTCGGCGTTCGGATGCTTGGCCATTTCGCGCACGTGGCCCACGACCACGTTGGTGAACGGCGGAGCGACAGGGTCGACCTCTTCCACTTCGAGGCCGGACATGGTCAGCAGATGCGCCAGCTCGTCCGAAGTCATCTTCGGATCGACCATGGTGCGGAGCCAGTTTTCGGAGAATTGCATAATCAGCCTTTTCGTATTTTTTAGAACCTGAGACCCGGGGTCAGACCCTGACCGGTCACTGCCGCGGGCCGGGGTCAGACCCTTGGGTCTGACCCGGTTTTCAGGTTTCAGTTGAACTGTTTCAGGAAGCGCAAATCGCCCTCATAGAACAGGCGCAGGTCATTCACGCCATAGCGCAGCATCGTCAGGCGCTCGAGGCCGGAGCCGAACGCGAAGCCGATGTACTTCTCCGGATCAAGCCCGAAGTTACGCACGACGTTAGGATGCACCTGTCCCGAGCCGGAGACTTCCAGCCAGCGTCCCTTGAGCGGGCCGCTGCCGAAAGCGATATCGATCTCCGCCGACGGTTCGGTAAACGGGAAATACGAAGGACGGAAGCGCACCTGCAGGTCGTCCGTCTCGAAGAAAGCCTTCACAAAATTCAGATACACGCCCTTCAGGTCAGCGAAGGAAATGTTCTCGGCGATCCACAGGCCTTCGACCTGGTGGAACATCGGCGAGTGGGTGGCGTCGCTGTCGACGCGGTAGGTGCGGCCCGGCGCGATGACCTTGATCGGCGGGGTGTGGGTGCGGGCATAGCGCACCTGCATCGGGCTGGTGTGGGTAC
>DASWYX010000583.1:0-4737 GCA_036404755.1 Pseudoduganella sp. | reverse complement strand
CTGGCGCAGGTTGTGGCTGCGCCTGAGGCTCGGGCGCCGGCGGGGCTGCCGGCGTTTCCGGCGGCGGCACAGTGCGCGTCTTCAGCACCGTGACCGACTTCACGACGATTGGCGTGACCGGCAGGTTCTGGAAGTTCGGCTTATCGTCCACCAGCACGGCCTTGATCTTGTCGACCGTTTCCTTGCCCTGGATTACGCGGCCGAATACTGCATAGCCCTTGCCGTCCGGCAGCGGGAAATCGAGGCCGATATTGTCGGCCACATTGATGAACCACTGCGACTGGCCGGAATTCGGATCGTCATGGCGCGCCATCGCAATCGTATAGGCAAGATTGCTCAGGCCATTCTTTGCTTCGCTCTTGATGGTGGGGCGCAGGCCCGGCTTGCTTTTCAGGTCCGCCGTATAGCCGCCGCCCTGGATCATGAAGCCATTGATCACGCGGTGGAAGATGGTGTCCTTGTAGAAGCCGCTCTTTACATAGGCCATGAAATTGGCCGTGGAGATGGGCGCTTTTTCCTGGTCCAGTTCGAGGATGATCTCGCCCATCGTGGTCTTCATCGACACCTGGGGATTCTCGGCCGCGTGCACCGCGCCGGTCAGCAGCATGACCGCAAGGGCCAGGCCAGTCAGTTTATGCATGGTTTTCCTTATGAGTACAATCTCGCTCGGGCGATTTTATCAATGCTATACTTCCGCTGACGTTCCATTCTAACAAAGAAGAACTATAACAAAGGGCGGCTGGATTCCACTGCACTGACGACCTGGCGCGGCACTCCTGTGCTTGCGCCATATTGTCGTTCTGCTATTGGAAGCCGACCCGTTTAATCAGAACCCGATGAGCAATTTAAAGATTTACAACACGCTGGCGCGCGAGAAGCAGACGTTCAAACCGATCGACGAGGGCAAGGTCCGCATGTATGTGTGCGGCATGACCGTCTATGACTACTGCCATGTTGGCCACGGCCGCATGCTGATGGCGTTTGACGTGATCTACCGCTGGCTGAAAGCGTCGGGTTACGCTGTCCAGTACGTCCGCAATATCACGGACATCGACGACAAGATCATCAAGCGCGCCGTGGAAAACGGCGAAACCATCGGCCAGCTGACCGGCCGCTTCATCAAGTATATGGATGAAGACTGCGCCGCCCTCGGCATCCTGGAACCGACCGACGTGCCGCGCGCCACCCAGTACGTGCCGCAGATGCTGGGCATCATCGACCGCCTGGAAGCGAAGGACCTGGCCTACCAGGGCGCCGATGGCGACGTAAACTACTCGGTGCGTAATTTCGCCGGCTACGGCAAGCTGTCCGGCAAGTCGCTGGACGACCTGCGCGCCGGCGAGCGCGTGGACGTGAACACCGGCAAGCGCGATCCGCTCGACTTCGTGCTGTGGAAGTCCGCCAAGGAATCCGAGCCGGAAGAAGTGAAGTGGGATTCGAAGTGGGGCAAGGGCCGCCCGGGCTGGCATATCGAGTGCTCCGCCATGTCCTGCGCGCTGCTCGGCGAACAGTTCGACATCCACGGCGGCGGCGCCGACCTGCAGTTCCCGCACCACGAGAACGAAATCGCCCAGTCCGAAGGCGCATTCGGCCACGACATGGTCAACTATTGGGTGCACAACGGCTTCGTGCGCGTGGATAACGAGAAGATGTCCAAATCGCTGGGCAATTTCTTCACGATCCGCGAAGTGCTGCAGAAGTTCGACGCTGAAGTGGTGCGCTTCTTCATCCTGCGCGCCCACTACCGCAGCCCGCTGAATTACTCGGATGCTCACCTGGAAGATGCGCGTGGCGCGCTGACCCGCCTGTATACCGCCCTCGACGGCGTGCAGGGCGATGGGCAGCCGCTGGACTGGAATGAAGAGAACGCGAAACGCTTCGCGGAAGCGATGGACGACGACTTCAACACGCCGATCGCCGTCTCCGTGCTGTTCGACCTCGCGTCGGAAGTGAACAAGACCAAGTCCCCGGCCGCCGTGCGCCAGCTGAAAGGCCTGGCCGCCGTGATTGGCCTGCTGGAGCGCAGCCCAGAGGAATACCGCAAGGCCGCACCGGCCGGCGCGGCAGGCGAGGGCGGCCTGGACGAAGCGGCCATCGACGCGGCCATCGCCGAACGCGCGGCCGCCAAGAAGGCACGCGACTTCGCGAAATCGGACAAGATCCGCGCCGACCTGCTGGCAGCCGGCATCGTCCTCGAAGACAAGCCTGACGGCACCACGAACTGGCGCCGCGCGTAATGTTCCAGGAACGTGGCAAAGCGGCCTCCGTGCCGCCTTATTGGGAAGAAGCCAAGGCGGAGCTCATGAAGCGGGATCGCATCATGAACCGCCTGATTCCCCAATTCGGCGACCTGCACCTGGTCGGCCACGACGATCCTTTCATCACGCTCGCCCGTTCCATCGTCAACCAGCAAGTGACACAGAAGGCCGCCAACCTGGCCTGGGGCAAGCTGCTGGAGGCGCTGCCGAAATTCACCCCCGCCGCCGTGCAAAAGGCCGGCGCGGCGCAACTGGCCGCCTGCGGCCTTTCCAAGCGCAAGACCGAATACATCCTGGACCTGGCCGACCACTTCAAGACGAAGAAGGTGCATGCCAATGAATGGGGCCAGATGGACGACGAAGCGGTCATCGCGGAACTGGTCCAGATCCGCGGCATTACCCGCTGGACAGCAGAGATGTTTCTGATATTTAATCTGCTCCGTCCCAATGTCTTGCCGCTGGACGACCCGCGCCTGATCGACGGCATCAGCCAGAATTACTTTTCCGGCGAGCCTGTTTCGCGCAGCGATGCGCGGGAAGTGTCCGCCAACTGGGAACCGTTCCGAACAGTTGCTACCTGGTATTTATGGCGTAGCCTGGACCCGGTTCCGGTAAAATAGCGAAAATTGGGCGCCGTGCGCCCGCCAAAAGCTGGCGCGACACGGCTGTCATACTCTCGGAGGTACAATGATTAAAACGACTTTCCTCAATTTTGAGCAACCAATTGCGGAATTGGATTCCAAGATTGAAGAGCTGCGTTTCGTGCAAGATGACTCGGCCGTCGACATTTCGGAAGAAATCGACCGCCTGGCCAAGAAGAGCCAGCAGCTGACCAAGGATATTTACGCCAAGCTCACCCCCTGGCAGGTTTCCCAGATCGCCCGTCACCCCCAGCGTCCATATACGATGGACTATGTGAACGAGATCTTCACCGACTTCCACGAACTGCACGGCGACCGCACTTATGCGGACGACCAGTCCATCGTTGGCGGCCTGGCCCGCTTCAACGGCCAGCCATGCATGGTCATCGGCCACCAGAAGGGCCGCGACACCAAGGAGCGCGCGGCGCGCAACTTCGGCATGCCGAAGCCGGAAGGCTATCGCAAGGCGATGCGCCTGATGAAGCTGGCCGAGAAATTCAACCTGCCGATCTTCACCTTTGTGGACACGCCCGGCGCTTTCCCTGGCATCGACGCTGAAGAGCGCGGCCAGTCCGAAGCGATCGGCCACAACCTGTACGTGATGGCTGAACTGAAAGTGCCGCTGATCGCCACCATCATCGGCGAAGGCGGCTCCGGCGGCGCGCTGGCGATTGCCGTTGGCGATGCGGTGCTGATGCTGCAATACGCAACCTATTCCGTGATTTCGCCGGAAGGCTGCGCCTCCATCCTGTGGAAGACCTCCGAGCGCGCTGCCGACGCAGCCGAAGCGCTGGGCCTGACCGCACACCGCCTGAAAGCCATCGGACTGATCGACAAGATCGTCAACGAGCCGCTGGGCGGCGCCCACCGCGACCCGAAAGAAATGGCCCGCCTGCTGAAGCGCGCGCTGGCCGATTCCCTGCGCCAGTTCCAGGGCATGAAGACCAAGGACCTGCTGGAAGCCCGTCACGAAAAGCTGATGAGCTACGGCAAATTCAAGGAAACCACTCCGCAGGAGTAAACCCAACCCAAGGGTCAGACCCTTGGGTCTGACCCGGTTTTGGGTTCAAAAGAATGTCCCCACCCCAGCATTTCGCCCGCTCCCTGGCCAATCTCCCACGCGCGCCAGGGGAGGGCGTCGCCATCGCCCTCAGTGGCGGCCTCGATTCCTCCGCATTGCTCCACCTGTCCCACGCCTGGTCGCGCAGCGCCACGCCTATCGTAAGCCCTGCCGACGCGCCCGAGCTCGATGCCGCGCTCACGCCGCGCCTGTACGCCTTCCACGTCCACCACGGCCTGAGCCCGAACGCCGACGCCTGGCTCGCCCATTGCGAGCGCGCATGCGCCGCCCTGGGCATCACCTTCGCCTCGCGCCGCATCACGCTGGACGACAAGCGCTCCGGCACCGAAGCCGCCGCCCGCAAGCAACGCTACGCCGCGCTGGGCCAGATGTGCCGCGAGCACGGCGTCAAGCTGCTGCTGACCGCCCATCACCAGGACGACCAGGCTGAAACCATCCTGCTGCAGCTGTTGCGCGGCTCCGGCCCCGCCGGCCTGTCCGGCATGGACGCCGCCAACCGCGCGCCCGGCCTGCTGGGCAGTGACGACATCCTGCTCGCGCGCCCGCTGCTGGCCGCCAGCCGCACCGAGCTCGAACAATATGTCCGCGAGCATGGCATCACGCACATCGAAGACGAATCCAACGCCGACCAGCGCTACGCCCGCAACGCCCTGCGCCACAGCGTGATGCCGCAGCTCGAGCGCGCCTTCCCCGGCTACCAGGAACGCTTCGCCCGCAGCGCCCGCCACGCCCAGTCCGCCCAGCGCCTCCTCGACGA